>NZ_JBFAAX010000939.1:0-2104 GCF_040639995.1 Actinosynnema sp. NPDC023658
GAGTGCCGCAGTGCCAGGCCTTCGCCCTTGCGGTCCTCGGTGACGTAGCCGATGCCCTCGCGCACGGCGGTGCGCGGCCCGTGGACCCGGGTCGGCACGCCGTCGAGCTCCAGCACGCCCGCGGTGAGCGGTTCGACGCCCCAGACGGCCCGCGCGACCGCCGACCGCCCGGAGCCCTGCAACCCGGCCAGGCCGACGACCTCCCCGGCCCGGACCTCGAAGTCGAGGTCCCGCACCCGGTCGTTGCCCGCGCCGCGCAACGCCAACCGCACGTCGCCGAACTCCGTGCCGCGGTCCGGGTACAGGGCTTCGAGGGGGCGTCCGACCATGTGCCGCACGAGCTGGTCGGAGGTGATGTCCCGGGTGTCCGCGCACACCACGAACGCGCCGTCCTTGAGGACCGTGATGCGCCGACTCAGGTCGAAGACCTCCCGCATCCGGTGGGAGACGTAGAGGATCGCCATCCCCCGCTCGCACAGCCGGTCCACCAGCCGGTACAGCAGCTCCACCTCGTGATCCGCGAGCGCGGCGGTGGGCTCGTCCATCGCGAGCACCCTGGCGTCGGCGGACAGCGCCTTGACGATCTCCACGACCTGCTTCTGCGCGACCGACAACCGCACCACCTCGGTGGACGGGTCGATGCCCTCCTCGCCCAGCCAGTCCAGCAGCCGGCGCGTCCCGGCCTCCATCGCGCGCCGGTCGACCCGGCCGCGCCGCACGGCTTCACGGCCCAGGAACACGTTCTCCGCGACCGTGCGGTGGTCGAGGAGGGTGAGCTCCTGGTGGATGATCGCGATCCCCGCCGCCTGCGCGTCGCGCGGGGAGGTGAACGAGACTTCCCGCTCCCCCAGCACGATCCGCCCGGAGTCGGGCCGGTGGACCCCCGCCAGCACCTTGAGCAACGTCGACTTGCCGGCGCCGTTCTCCCCGACGAGCGCGTGGACCTCGCCGGCCCGCAGCTCCAGGTCGACACCCCGCAGCACCGGGACGCCGAGGAAGCTCTTGGTGATGCCCTCCAGCCGGACGTTCACGCGGGCACCTCCGCCGGTTCGCCGTCGCGCACCGCGACCACCACGTCGAAGCGGTGCCGGTGCCGGGTCCGGCCGGTCGACCGCGGGAACCGGTCGGTGCGCGACCGGACCGCGGACCCGGCGCCCACGACGGCGGCGCGCGGTGATCGGGTGCCGAGATGGCCCTCCGCGACCGCCCGTGTTCCGTGGGTCACAGTCATGGCCGAACCGTAAGAGCGGTATTGGCGGCTGTCAATCAAAAGTCGCGCTACTTCGGCCGTATAGTGCGGAACTTCGGTCGACTCTCCCGAGACTTTCGGATCTTGTGGTTCACTTATCGGAGTGGAGCCCGACGAAACTCCGACGCGCAGCGCCGCCTCGCCCGGCCACGTGCTCCGGCTGCTCCTGGACGGGACGCCGCGCACCCGCGCCGAGTTGGCCACCGAGGCCGGGCTGGCCCGTTCGACCATCCGCACCCGGCTGGACGCGCTGCTGGAGGCCGGGCTCGTCAGCGACCAGGGCGGCGGGTTGCCCACCGGGGGACGTCCCGCCGGCCGCTTCGCGTTCAACGCCCGCGCGCGGGTCGTGCTGGCCGCGGAGGTCGGCGCGACCCACGCCACCGTCGCCGTCACCGACCTCAACAGCGCCCTGCTCACGTCACGCCGACTCGCGCTGGACATCGCTGAGGGCCCGGAAACCGTGCTGTCCCGGTTGCTCCGGGAGTGGCGCGGCCTGCTCGTGGACGCCGACCTGGCGTCGGTCCCGCCGGCCGGCGTGGGCATCGGGCTGCCCGGTCCCGTCGAGCACTCGTCGGGACGTCCCAACCACCCCCCGATCATGCCGGGCTGGGACGGGTTCGACGTGCCCGCCCGCGTCCGCGACGGGTTCGACGTGCCGGTGCTGGTGGACAACGAGGTCAACCTGATGGCCCTGGGCGAGCACACCACGTCGTTCCCCGACGCCGAGCACATGATCGTGGTGAAGGTCGCGACCGGCATCGGCTCGGGCGACGGTGTCCGTGGACAGCGGCAGGTACGGGCCGTGCTGCTCGTGGCTGCCGACGGGCAGCACCGCCACGGTCGCCGCGCGCGTCC
>NZ_JBFAAX010000940.1:0-2102 GCF_040639995.1 Actinosynnema sp. NPDC023658
AGGCTCACCGCGGGCGAGTCGAGCCGCAGCCTGCGCTCCACCGCGGCGGGGTCCTCGCGGGTGGTGAACGCGAGCACCGCGCCCGGCCCGCGCAGCTGCGTGCCGAGCAGGCCGCACGGGTCGGCGCCGGGCAGGCTCGGGTGCCGCACCAGGCCGGTGCCGGGATGCGCGTCGAGCCTGGCGGCCAGCTCCACCGCGGTGCGCTGCGCGGCCTCGACCCGCAGCGGCAGCGTGGCCAGGCCGCGGTGCATCAGGTAGCCGCCCAGCGGGTGCAGCACGGCGCCGGTGACGATCCGGACCTGGCGCAGCGGTCCGGCGTGCTCCTCGGCGCACGCCACCACGCCGCCGAGCACGTCGCCGTGCCCGCCGAGGTACTTGGTGCCCGAGTGCAGCACGTAGGTCGCGCCCAGCGCCGCCGGGTTCTGCAGCACCGGCGTGGCGAAGGTGTTGTCCACGACCACCGGCACGTCGCCGGCCTGCGCGACGACGGCGGCGATGTCGACCAGGTCCAGGTTGGGGTTGGCCGGTGTCTCGACCACCACCAGCCCGGTCCGCGGCGTGACGGCGTCGGCCACCCGGTCGGCGGTCGCGTAGGTCGTGCGGACGCCGAGCAGGCCGGACGAGAGCAGGTGGTCGGTGCCGCCGTAGAGGGGACGCACCGCGACCACGTGCGGCTTGTCGGTCAGCACGCACGCGGCCTGCACCACGGCGGTCACCGCGGCCATGCCGCTGCCGAACGCCACCGCGGCCGACGTGCCCTCCAGCGCGGCCAGGGCCTGCTCGAACCGGGCCACGGTGGGGTTGTGCAGCCGGGCGTAGACCGGCGAGGCGGCCCGCGCCGCGCCCTCGGCCAGGTGTTGCAGGGCGTGGCCGCCCTCGACCTGGTCGGGGACCGGGTAGGTGGTGGACAGGTCGATGGGCAGGGCGTGCACACCCAGGTCCGCGAGGTCGTCGCGCCCACCGTGCACCGCCGTCGTTCGCAACCGCTTCATGCCGGGATCGTGGACTTCACGTCGGCGTTCGGGGGAAACTTCCGCAGGATCTTCGGCGGCGGGAGGAGTTCGACTTGTTGGATTCGGTGGACGCGGCGATCGTGCAGGAGTTGCAGAAGGACGCTCGGCTGCCCAACAAGGACCTGGCCGACCGGGTCAACGTGGCGGCGTCCACGTGCGTGGTCCGGCACCGGTCGCTGCGGGAGCGGGGCGTGATCACCGGCTACCACGCGGAGGTCGACCTGGCCGCGGTGGGGCGGCCGGTGCAGGCGATCATCGCGGTGCGGGTCCGGCCGCACACCAGGGCGATCGTCGAGCCGTTCATGGACTACGTGCTGACGCTGCCGGAGGTGCTGGCGCTGTCGCACGTGGCCGGGCCGGAGGACTTCCTGGTGCACGTCGCCGTGGCCGACACGGCCCACCTGCAACGCCTGGTCCTGGACCGCTTCACCACCCGCCGCGAGGTCAGCGAGGTGCAGACCAACCTGCTGTTCGAGCACGTCCGCAAGCACACCGTGCCGCCGGTGGGCGGCGACCGGTGGTCGTGAGGCGCGGTCACCCCCGCCAGGGCCGCGCGTTGCCCCAGTCCCACGTCGGCATGGGTTCGGCCGGGTCCGCCCGGACGCCGGGGGTGGAGAAGACCACCGCCATCCGCGTGCCCCACTCCAGGTAGCCGACGAACGCCGAGCGGAACTCCGGGTCGTCGGGCAGGCCGACGTCGTCCGCCGTGTCGAGCAGGAGCGAGACCCACCGCCTGCGCTGCCGCTCGGTGATGCCCTTGCCGGCGTGCCTGCCGACCATCCCCCGGTGCCCGCCCCGCGACGTCGAGTAGTCCCGCGGGCCGCCGAAGACCTCACCGAGCCACTGCGCGACGTGGTGCGCGTGCTGCGGGTCCATGCCCGCGAACAGCGGGGCCAGCAGCTCGTCGTCGGGCACGCGGCGGTAGAAGGCCCGCAACAGCTCCTCGAACGCCTGCGCACCGCCCGCCCACTCGTAGAGCGTGGGCGTGATCCGGCCCACGTCGACCGGCTCGTGCCGCCGCGTTGGCCCGGCCCACTCGACGAACCCGGCCAGCTCGGCGGCGAACGGGGCGTGGTGCGGCGCGGCGCG
>NZ_JBFAAX010000941.1:0-2101 GCF_040639995.1 Actinosynnema sp. NPDC023658
CTCCGGGGCCGGTTGCTCCGGAGTCGGGTTCGTGGTGAGCCACGCTTGTCGCGGTCGCTCCTTGAGGCTCGTGGGGGATCGACGCCACCACGGCATGATCGATCGGTGGCGTGCGGCGCGCGATCGTTGCGGCTCGGATCGCGGTGCGGCTTCTGGAGCGCTCGGGTGCTGGAGAGGACCGCGTCAGCATTCCGGTGCAGGATTCTGATACCCCATACTCGTTCCTGATACGGCTTACTCCCAGGAGCCGCTCATCCCTGGAGTCGACTGCCGTCCGGACGGGGTTGCGAGCTGTCACCCGTCGCGCTGATGCGTGCCGCTGTCGGCGGCAGTCCGCGATCAAGTGGTCACGCGGCGGTCAGCGGTTGATCTGTTGCCCTGCCAGCAGGAGCGCGCCGATGACGACGAAGCTGACGATGAACGTGGGCAGCGACGCGAGCACCAACCACCCGAAAGCGATCCGCTTGCGCTTGACGAAGAGCCGGACCAGCAGGCCCGAGGCCAAGGAGATGGGCAGCAGCCGACCCACGATCGTGCCGAGGCCGTACCCGGACAGGGGCACGCCGCCCAGGCTGAAGACCACGACCAGTACCACGCCGGCCCACACCAGCGACGCCTGCAGGGCGCGGAGGACCGACGTGCCCTCCGGCGCGGGCGGAGCCGGGTAGCCCACCGGATAGCCCCCTACCGGTGCCTGCCCCGCGGGATAGGCACCGAGGTGACCGTAACCGGGCATCTGCCCGGCCGGGATGGCCGTCGGGTGGCCTTGAGGAACCCCGCTTACCGGATACGCAGCCGGGTAACCCGCGGTCGGGTAGCCCGGCGCATCGCTGGTCGGGTAACCAGGCACCTGTGCGGCCGGGTAGCCGGGGGTCCCTTGGAACCCGGTGTGCGGCCCGTGCACCGCACCCGGTGCCTGCTCGCCGACGGAGTCCGGATGGGATCCCTGCGTGCCCGACTCCTGCGGCGACGGGTAGACGGCGTTGCGGTCAAACTCCATGGTTCACCCCGTGATGCGCGCAGCTGGTCGTGCCGTTCGACGAACAGGGTCTCACCAGACGTGGACGGCGGCGGCAAGAGTACATCGCCGCCGGGCGGATTCAGTTGTAGCCGCCGAACATGCACCGCGAGATGACCCCGGTGGCCCGCGGGCGCGACAACAATGGGACTCGTGGTGGAACGGCGGATGGACACCGTCCGATCTGCCAGGAGTTCTCCTGTCTGCGCACCGAGGCCTCTCCGTCCGACCCGGCTCGGGTGCAGGCACTGAAAAGCGCAGCGCGGGAACGCCTGCGGCGGCGAGCGGCAATCAGTTCTGTGCGAAACGACAGCGTCCCGGTGACGCGCAGGAGGAGCCCTCCGGTGGAGCGGCTGGACGGACCGGAAGCGCTGGCCGCCTGGTACGACGCCCACGCCCGCCCGCTCCACCACTACCTGGCCCGGCGGGCAGGGACGGCGGTGGCCGACGATCTCGTGGCCGACGTGTTCCTGGTCGCCTGGGAGCAGCGGGCGGGGTTCGACCCGACCCGTGCCGGGCCCAAGGCGTGGCTGTACGGGATAGCCACCAATCTGCTGCGGCGGCACCACCGTTCCGAGGAGACCCGGCTGCGGGCCTGGGCGCGGGACGGTGGCCGCCGGTCCACTCAGGACGAGGTCGACCACCGGGTCGTGGAGAGCGTGGACGCGGACGTGCGCGCTCGGCGGATGGCCGAGGCCATCGCGGGGCTGCGCGCCGAGGAGCGTGACGTGCTGCTGCTCGTGGCGTGGGGTGAGCTGACCGCCGCGGAGATCGCGGAGGTGCTCGGGATCAAGGAGCAGACGGTGCGGACGCGCCTGCACAGGGCCAGGACGAAGCTGAGGACCGAGGAGGCGCGCGATGCGTGAGGACGAGATGGACCACGTCGTGCGGGACGTGCGCGGCGACACGGCTCTGATGACCGACGAGAGCTTCGCCGCCAACCGGGAGAAGGTGCTGGCGCTCGCCGCGACCGGACGGCCGGCGGGCAGGCCGGCGCGGCGCTGGTGGGGTGTCGCCGCGTTGCCGAACGCGTAGTTGATGTGCGTCAGCTTCGCGGCCGAGCCGGAGGTGTGGATGTTCTTC
>NZ_JBFAAX010000942.1:0-2098 GCF_040639995.1 Actinosynnema sp. NPDC023658
GCCCGGACCGCCGGTCGGGGTGAACGACGCGGGTCGGGGGACGCCGCCGGTGGCGGGCGACGGAAGGCCACCGGGCAGGGTGGGCAGCGGGATGCCGCCCGGCAGCCCTCCCGGCGCGCCCGAGCCGAACTCCCCGGGCGTGAACCCGGCCGGGTCGGGCAGCGGTGGGATCTGGGCGCCGGGTCCGAGGCCGTCCAGCCCGGGCAGCGGGGCGCCTCCCGGCAGTTCTCCGGGGTTGAAGGGCGTGAGAGGACCCGGCTGCCCCGAACCGCTCAGGTCGGGGATGTCGGCTCCCGGAGGAGGGGTGATGCCCCCGAAGTCGTTGATGCCGGGAGGTGCGCCGTCCACGGTCTTGTCGGTCCCGGGCGGCAGTTCGATGTCCGCCGCGTTGGGGATCTCCAGGCCCGGGCCACTGGAACCGTCGCCGGGGTCGGTCCGGTTGAACAGCTCGTCCCAGTCCGGCGTGTTGGAGCCGTCACCGGGGTCCGTCCGGTTGAACAGCTCGTCCCAGTCCGGCGTGTTCGGGCCGTCGCGGTTGAGGAGCCGGTCGACGAAGTCCTTGTAGTCGTCGTCGTTCGGACCGCCCGAGCCGCCGTTGCCGAGCGGGTTGGGCAGGTTGCCCAGGTTGCCGTCCCCCTTCGGCGTCACGACCGGCCGGGGCTCCACCTGGAGGGTGACGCTGTCGTACTCGGCCGCCAACGTCTTGAGCACCTTGCGCATGTCGTTGCTCATCATGGTGACGACCTGCTGGTTCCAGTTGATCCAGATGTTGCCGTTGTCCATCCGGAACCGGATGTGGCCTTCCTCGCCCGACCGGGGTTCGATCACCGGCTGCCCGGTCCGGTGGTCGAACTGCGTCTCGACCCCGTTGTAGGCGTTCGCGATCCGGGCGATCTCGGCGGAGTAGTGGCGGTTGATCTCCCAGACGGTCCGGCGGGCCCAGTCCAGGTAGTCACCGGCCGCCCACAACTGCTGTGGGGCCGACTGCGTGCCCGCCGGACCGCCCGCGATCTGCTCGGCGGCGTAGCGGAACGCGTCGGTGAGGGGCTTCATCAGCGTCTGGAACGCCTCGGACGCCTCGCCCCGCCAGGGCCCGTCCTCGCCGGTGAGGGACTTGACCTGCTGCTCCAGGTTGACGCCGACCGCCTTCAGCGCCTCCTGCACCCAGCGCAGGTCCTCCGCGGCGTTCCACAGGGACGCGGGGTTGGACACCGTCTCCATGCGCTGCTCGATGGACACCCGGTCGATCGGACGACCGTCGGAGTCGGTCTTGCCGACCGCCGCCGCACCCGTGATCACGGCCTGGATCTGCTTCCAGTCCATGGTGTCGTAGTCCGCCGGCGACCCTTCTCCGGTGCCGTCGCCGACGCCGTAGACGCCGTCGGTCTTGGGGTCGTGGACCGTCCCGTTGACGGGCTCTGACGGTGTCTCTTCCGAGTCGGGCATCCTCGATCGCCTTCAGCTCGTCCTGGTGGGTCAGTCCTTGGCGTCCGGATCGGCGTCCGGGTCGGTGGTCTCGCCACCAGCGCCGCCGGTGGCCCCGCGGTCCAGGCCGAGCTGCGTCGGGTCGAAGCTCCCCTCGCCCAGGCCGTTGACCTGGAGCCCGGTGGTCTTGCCGATGTAGGCCATCGCGTCCTGGATGTGCTCGTCGAGCTTCACCGCCGTGAGGCCGTTGAGCTCTTCGGTGGTGTCGTAGTCGTGGGCGAGCCGCTCCAGGTCCAGCGCCGTGACCTCCAGCGCGTCGATCGCCTTGAGCAGGAACTCCTCGACCGAGGGCGCCAGGCCACCGGGCCCGGTGACCTTCCCCACCAGCTGACCGGCGTGGTAGAACGCCCCGGGGGCGAGCTGGATCCTCCGCACCTTGTCCAACGCCTCCACCAGCAGCTCCTTGAGCCGGCGGAGGTTGCGCGCGAACGTCTTGAGCGCCTCGGTGTTGACCACGGTGGCGCCGGTGGGGCCGGTCGTCCGAGGTGGCTGCGGGACGCTGCCGTCCAGATCAGGCGTGTCGCCGGCGTAGGTGCTCGTCGGCGGCGTCGTGTCGCCGGTGTAGGGGACGGCGTCGTCGACCCGGTCCCAGTCGAGCTTCATCGGGTGAGCT
>NZ_JBFAAX010000943.1:0-2098 GCF_040639995.1 Actinosynnema sp. NPDC023658
GCCGGTCCAGTCAGCGTGACGGGCGCGGCGGCGGTGCCCGGCCGGGTGATCACGAACGGCCCGCGGTACACGCCGGCGGCCATCCGGATGGTCTGACCCGGCGCGGCGGCGGCCAGGGCCGCCTGCAGCTGCGCCGCCGTCGAGACGTCCACCGAGGACCCGCCCGCGCCGGTCGTCGCGGTGACCTCGCCGCTCGCGCCCGACGCGTTGCCCGCCGCGTCACGGGCCCGCACGGTGAACGCGTAGGCGGTGCTCGGCAGCAGACCGCCGACGGTCACCTCGGTGGACGTGGCCGTGGCGACCACCGCCGTGCCGCGCAGGACCTGGTACTCGGCCACACCGACGTCGTCGGTCGACGGATCCCACGCCAACGACACCGAGCCCGCCGTCACGCCGGTCACCCGCAGCCCGGCGGGAGCGGTCGGCGCGGACGTGTCGGGAACGGGACCGCCGCCCTCGCACGGCTTGCCGTCGACCGTGCAGCCGAGGGGCAGGCCGACGCCGGAGACGGTGAAGCCGAAGCTCGCGGTGCCGCCGGGGCGGATGCGCCCGTTGAAGCCCGCGTTGGCGAACCGGTACCGCTGCCCGTCCCGGGTGAGCACGGAGTTCCACGCGTTGCTCACCGACGACCCCGCCGGCAGCTCGAACCCGACCACCCAGCCGGTGCTCTCCGCGTCACCGGTGTTGGTCAGCACCACCTGCCCGCCGTACCCCGTGCTCCACACCGACGACTGGCTGAACGCGGCGGTCAGCACGGCCGAGGCGGCCCGCGCGGAGCCGACGAGCGCCGAACCCACCAGCGCCGAACCGACGAGCGTCGCGACCAGGCAGGCCGCCGCGGCGCGCACCACCGACAGGCGTGTCCCCATGCGGGTGATCTCCTCAGGTCTCCGGCGGCGGCCGTGACTCCCCCCTGATCTACCAGGTCGTCGACGAGTAGTCGAGGTTCCCGTCACCTTTCCGGTCCCCGGCGCGTCTACCGGGGAGAGGGACCGGGAGGGAACCGATGCACGACGAGCTGGCGGACCGGTTCGAGGCCCACCGCGGGCACCTGCGCGCGGTCGCCCACCGCATGCTCGGGTCGTTCCCGGAAGCCGAGGACGCGGTGCAGGAGACCTGGTTGCGGCTCACCCGGGTCGACACCGACGGGATCGACAACCTCGCCGCGTGGCTGCGCACCGCCCTGTCCCGGATCTGCCTGGACGTGCTGCGCCACCGCCGGACCCGCCGCGAGGACACCGTCGGGGAGGTGCCCGACGCACCCGCCGACGACGACCCGGCGACCGAGGCCGTGCTGGCCGACTCGGTCGGACTGGCCCTGCTGGTCGTCCTCGACACCCTCGCGCCCGCCGAACGGGTCGCGTTCGTGCTGCACGACGCGTTCGCCGTCCCGTTCGACCGGATCGCGCCGATCGTCGGCCGCAGCACCGCCACCACCAAGAAGCTCGCCAGCCGCGCCCGCCACAAGGTCCGCGGCACCACCGCGCTGCCGGAAGCCGAGCTGACCCGCACCCGGCGCGTCGTGGACGCGTTCCTCGCCGCGGCACGCGCGGGCGACTTCGACGCCCTGCTCGCCGTGCTCGACCCCGACGTCGTCCGCCGCGCCGACCCCGCCGCCCTGCCGGCCGGGGCCACCACCGAGATCCGCGGCGCGCACGCCGTCGCCGCCGAGACCGTCCTCCTCGCCGCCAACGCACGACACGCCGAACCGGCCCTGGTGGACGGACGCGTCGGCATCGTCGTGGCACCGCGAGGACGGCTCCGGCTCGCCCTCACCGTGACCGTCCGGGACGGCAGGATCGCCGCCTACGAGGTCGTCGCCGCACCCGCCCGCCTGCGGCGACTCACCATCGCCGCACTTTTATCGTGACTTGAATCAAGTGCGCTAGTAAGGTCGGCCCCGGCTGCCAGGCCCACCCGGAGCGACCGCGCTGATCCGCCGCCATCCGCGCGCGAGCGACGCCGTGGGCACATCCCTGTGAAAGGACACCGTCCATGCAGTCCCCCGCACGATCTCGGCGCGCGACGACCAGGTGGGGCATCGCGGGCCTCGCCCTGGCCACCGCGGCGGCGGGCCTCGCGGTGGCCGTCGCCACCG
>NZ_JBFAAX010000944.1:0-2096 GCF_040639995.1 Actinosynnema sp. NPDC023658
GTCGTCGGCGCGGCCGAGGTAGTCCAGCGTGCCGTCCGGGCGCCACCGGGCCAGGTCACCCGTGCGGTACATCCGCTCGCCGGGTGCGCCGAACGGGTCCGCGACGAACCGCTCCGACGTCAGGCCGGGCCGGTCGAGGTAGCCGCGGGCGAGCTGCCGGCCGGTGAGGTACAGCTCGCCGGTGACGCCCGGCGGGACGGGGTTGAGGTGCGCGTCGAGCACCCGCAGCCCGGTGTTCCACACCCCGCGGCCGATCGGCACGGACGCGAGGCTCTCCTCGGGCGTGCACTGCCACTCGGTGACGTCGACGGACGCCTCGGTGGGGCCGTAGAGGTTGTGCAGCTCGGCGTCCAGGACGGAGAAGAACCGCGTCCGCAGGTCCGCGCCCAGCGCCTCGCCGCTGCAGATCACCCGGCGCAGGCCGGCGCAGGCCGACGGGTCGGCGTGCAGCAGGAACGCGTTGAGCATCGACGGCACGAAGTGCAGCGTCGTGATGCGCGAGTCCCGGATCAGCCGCGACAGGTACACCGGGTCGCGGTGGCCTTCGGGCTTGGCCACGACGAGCGTCGCGCCGACGATCAGCGGCCAGAAGAACTCCCACACCGACACGTCGAAGCCCGACGGCGTCTTCTGCAGCACCCGGTCGGTGTCGTCCAGGCCGTAGCGGTCCTGCATCCACAGCAACCGGTTCACGATGCCGCGGTGCGGCACCGGCACGCCCTTGGGCCGGCCGGTGGAGCCGGAGGTGTAGATGACGTACGCGGTGTTGGCCGGGCGCAACGGGGTGACGCGGTCGGCGTCGGTGACGTCGGCGCGGGACCGGGTCGCCAGCAGCGGGTCCAGCTCGTCGGGGTCGAGCCGCAGCCGCGGCAGGCCGGTGTCGGGCAGCTCCACGTCCCGGGTGGTCAGCAGCACGGCCGGGCCGGCGTCGCCCAGCAGCAGCGCGATCCGCTCCGCCGGGTAGCCGGGGTCGATCGGGAGGTATGCCGCACCGGCCTTGTGCGCTGCGTACAGCGCGACGACCAGTTCCAGCGACCTCGGCGCGGCCACCGCGACCAGCCGCTCCGGGCCCGCGCCCCGGTCGATCAGCAGCCGGGCGAGCTGGTTGGCCCGGGCGTTCAGCTCGGCGTAGGTCAGGGTGTGGCCCTCGAACACCACGGCGATCGCGTCGGGCGTGCGGTGGGCCTGCGCCTCGAACAACGCGGGCAGCGTCGTGTCCGCGACCGGGTGGGCGGTGTCGTTCCAGCCGTGCAGCACCAGTTCGCGCTCCGCCGGGGACAGCGCGGCGAACCGCCCCACGAGCGAGTCCGGCTCGGCCACGACGGCGTCCAGCACGCGCAGGAACCGCTCGGCGAGCCGGTCGGCGGTGACGGCGCCGACCCGGTGGTCCAGCCGGAACCGCAGGACCGGGCCGGGGACGGCGATCAACGACAGCGGGTAGTGCGTGGTGTCGCGCGCCGCCACGCCCGTGACGTTCAGGTCGGCGCCCGGGTCCAGCGCGGTGGGGTCCAACGGGTAGTTCTCGAACACCACCAGCGAGTCGAACAGGTCCGCGTGGCTCCTGCTCCCACCGGCCGAGGTGCGCGTCGACCAGCGCGCGGGTGTAGAGGGCGTAGGCGAACCACGGGCGCTGCCCGGTCTGCTCGGCCGACTCCACGGCCTCGGTGGCCCGCTGCCCGGCCCGCGCCCAGTCGCCCAGCCAGACGTCCAGCTCGGCCAGGTGGACCAGCTCGTGCACCGCCACCGCCTCGTCCTCGCGCTCGACCTCCTCGCGGTGGGCCGCCTCGATCCGCGCGCGGGCCCGCACGGGGTCCAGGTACTTCGCCAGCACCCGCAGCGTGCTGCGGGTCATCCGCGCCTCGCGGTTCTGGTTCGTCGGGGACACCAGGGCCGCGCCCCGCTCGACGTCGGCGGCGACCAGGCCGACCCCGGCCAGCAACCGGTAGTAGGCGCTGCTGACCAGGATGCACGCCACCAGGTCGGTCGGCACGCCGTCCTCGTGGCCCTCGATCGCCTCCAACGCCTGCTCGGTGTTGCGGCACCGCAGGCCGGTGTCGTGCTGGCAGAACTGCGACCGGCGCAGGTAGGCGGTGGCC
>NZ_JBFAAX010000945.1:0-2095 GCF_040639995.1 Actinosynnema sp. NPDC023658
CGCGTCACGCGGGCGGAGGCTTCCCGGCTGATCGGCCGGCGCCGACCGGGTGGTGCGGCGCCGGGGGTGGTGCGGAGGAGGTCTACTCGCCGCCGCCCTTGGGCAGGCCCTCGTAGATCTTCTTGCACTCCGGGCAGACGGGCGAGCCCGGCTTCGGGGACTTCGTCACCGGGAACACCTCGCCGCACAGCGCCACGACGTGCGTGCCCATCACCGCGCTCTCCGCGATCTTGGCCTTGCGCACGTAGTGGAACATCTTCGGGGTGTCGTCCCCGGTGTGGTCCGTGCCTTCCGGCCGGGTCTCCACCTCGGGCAGAGTCTGCGTGCTCACGCGGACAGCGTACCTGGGATGATGGCCCCTCGTGAGTACGCCGAGCGTCACCGAAGAGGTCCGATCCGCCCTGGCCGAGAACCGGCCGGTGGTCGCGTTGGAGAGCACGATCCTGTCCCACGGGCTACCGCCCGGCCGCAACCGCGAGGTCGCCGAACGGCTCGAAGGCGTGGTGCGCGCAGCGGGCGCGGTGCCCGCCACGATCGCCGTGCTCGGCGGTGTGCCCAAGGTCGGGCTGACCCCGGCCGAACTGGACTACGTCTGCGACCCGGCCAACGACCTGGTGAAGCTGTCGCGGCGGGACCTGGGCGCGGCGTACGCGTTGAAGCGCGACGGCGCGACCACGGTGGCGAGCACGGCGGCGCTGGCGCACGCGGCGGGCATCGGGGTGTTCGCCACCGGAGGTCTGGGCGGTGTGCACCGGGGCGCGCGGGAGACGTGGGACGTGTCCGCGGACCTCGACGTGCTGGCCACGACGCCGGTGCTGGTGGTGTGCTCGGGCGTGAAGTCGATCCTGGACATGGGCGCGACGCTGGAGCTGCTGGAGACCCGGTCGGTGCCGGTGATCGGCTTCGGCACGGACCGCTTCCCCGCCTTCTACCGGCGCGAGTCGGAGTTCGGCGTGCCGTGGCGGGTGGACTCGGCGCGGGACGCGGCGGCCGTGGTGGCGGCGCACCGCGGGGTGCCCGGGTCGGCGGGCGTGCTGCTGGCCAACCCCATCCCGGCCGACTTCGAGATGGACGCCGACCTGCACGAACGGCTGCTGGCGGAGGGCCTGGAGCTGCTGCGGGAGCGCAACGTGCAGGGCAAGGAGGTCACGCCGGTGCTGCTGGAGCACTTCCACACCGCGAGCGGCGGCGTGAGCCTGGACGCGAACGAGGCGCTGGTCGTGTCGAACGCCTCCCTGGCCGCGGCGGTGGCCGTGGAGCTGGCGTCGTGACGTCACCGACGGGCACGGTGCCGGAGCGGGCGTCGTGAAGGGGATCGTGGTCGTCGGTGACGCCGGGCTGGACGTGGTGGCCCGGCACGCGGGGCCGATCGTGCACGGCGGCGACTCGCGGGCGTCGGTGACCATCGAGCCGGGTGGCGCGGGCGCGAACACGGCGGTGTGGCTGGCCGCGTGCGGCGCGGCGCCGGTGCTGGTGGCGCGGGTCGGCGCGGACTCGGCGGGGCGGCAGGTGCACGCCGAGCTGACGTCGGCCGGGGTGCGGTGCGCGTTCGCCGTGGACACCGAGGCGGCCACGTGCTGCGTGGTGGTGCTGGTGGACGACACCGGTCAGCGCAGCATGCTGCCGGACCGGGGCGCGAACGCCCGGTTCTCCCCCGCCGACCTGGATCCGGGCCTGCTAGGGGACGCGTCCCACCTGCACCTGTCCGGGTACGTGCTGCTGGACGCGTCGTCGCGGCCCGCCGGGTTGGCGGTCCTGCGGGCGGCCCGCGAGGCGGGGCTGACCACGTCGGTCGACCCGCAGTCGTCGGCGTTGATCTACGACGGGTTCCTGGACGACGTGCGCGGGGTCGACCTGCTGCTGCCCAACACCGAGGAGCTGGTGGCGCTCACCGGCTCGGCCGAACCGGCGTCGGCGGCGGGGCTGCTGGACGTGGTCGGCGCGGTGGCGCTGACGTCCGGCGCGGACGGCGCGAGCTGGGTGGACGCCGACGGGGTGGTGTCGGTGCCGGCGGAGGACGTGGAGTGCGTCGACTCGACCGGCGCCGGTGACGCGTTCGACGCGGGGCGGCTGGCGGCGTGGGTGTCCGGCGCGT
>NZ_JBFAAX010000946.1:0-2087 GCF_040639995.1 Actinosynnema sp. NPDC023658
CCGTACGTCGTGGGCGTGGCGCCGAGCGCGGCGACGCGCTCCTGGTTGTCCGGACCGGCGGTGCCGATGACCCGCAGTCCCGCCGCGACGGCCAGCTGCACGGCCACCACGCCCACGCCGCCCGCCGCGCCGTGCACCAGCAGCGTCCCACCCGGCTCGACGTCGAGCAGGCCGAGCACGCGGTCGGTGGTCTCCACGGCGACGGGCAGCGAGACGGCGCGCTCCCAGGTCAGTCCGGCGGGCTTCGGTGCGAACGTCGTGGTCAACACGTACTCGGCGTACGCGCCGGTGTCGGCCCAGCCGAGCACCTCGTCACCCACCGCCGTGCCGGTGACGCCCGGACCGACCGCGTCGACCACGCCGGCGACCTCCGAACCCAGCACGGTGGGCAGCGGCGTGGTGAAGACGGCCTCCATCGCGCCGGAGCGGACCTTCACGTCGAACGGGTTCACCCCGGCCGCGCGCACCCGGACGCGCACCTGCCCCGGACCGGGCTCGGGGCGTTCGACGTCGCCCAGGCGCAGCTCCTCGGGGCCGCCGAAACGGCTCAGCACAACGGCTTTCACGGTGATCACTCCTCTGTGGACTGCCGGTGGGCGAGCGCGTCGGCCGGCCGGGCGAAGGGGCGGGGAGGTCGACGCCGGCCCAGCCTCCCACCGCCGGCGGCGTGCGGCACTTCGGGCCCGACGAGAAGCGGACCGCAAGTCCGCTATGGTGGCGTTCAAGCGGACCTTCGGTCCGGTTCATCGGAGAGCAATGGAGAACGGGACCATGACCACGCTGCTGCACATCTCCGCGTCGCCCCGGGGCAAGGCCTCGGAAGGCCTGGCGATCGCCGAGACCTTCCTCGACACCTACCGGGCGAGCCACCCCGACCACCAGGTCGAGACCTTCGACCTGTGGGACGGCACGCTGCCGGTCTTCGGCCCGGACGCCGCGGAAGCCGAGATGACGGTGTTCGCGGGCCAGGAGCTGTCGTCGGCCGCCGCCGAGGCGTGGGAGTCGGTCAAGAGGACGTTCGAGCGCTTCGCCGCGCCCGACGCCTACCTGTTCAGCGTGCCCATGTGGAACTCGGGCGTCCCGTACGTCCTCAAGCAGTTCATCGACGTCGTGACGCAGCCCGGCCTGGCGTTCGGGTTCGACCCGCAGCACGGCTACACGGGCCTGGTGACGGGCAAGAAGGCCGCGGTCGTCTACACCGGCGCCGTGTACGGGCCGGGTCGGCCGCCGTCGTTCGGCCAGGACTTCCAGAAGCCGTTCTTCAACTCGTGGCTGCGGATGTGCGGCATCACCGACATCACCGAGATCGAGTTCCGCCCGAACATGGTCACCGCCGACGCCGAGCAGCAGCGCAAGCAGGCCCACCAGGACGCGGTGCAGGCCGCCGAGAACTTCTGATCCCCACCCGGTCCTCGCCCGCACCCGCGGCAGCGGTCGGCGGCCCGGCCGGGTGACCAGCGCCCCGGTCGCCGCCGACCTGACGCGACCGCACCGGTCGCCGCCGACCTGACGCGACCGCGCGGGTCGCCGCCGACCTGCGGGACCGCACCGGTCGGCGCGGCGCGTGCCGGTCACCCGGCCGGGCTCTCCTCCGGCCGCAGCCTGGCGACCAACTCGCCCCGGCTGCGCACGTCGACCTTGCCGAACACCGACTTCAGGTGGTCCTGCACGGTGTGCGCGGAGATGCCCAGCCGGGCCGCCGCGTCCGAGGTGGACCGCCCGGCGATGACCTCGTGGCACACGTCGCGCTCGCGGGCGGTCAGGCCGTAGGCGGCGAGCAGGAGCCCCAGCAGCTCCGCGCCGGAGGCCCGTTCGACGGTCACCACCGTCTCGCGGTCGTCCTCGGCGATCAACCTGCTCGCCTGGAGCAGGATCCACCCGCCGGACGCGTCGCGCACGCGCGCCCGGAACGTACCGGACGCGGAGGCCCGCGCACCCGTCACCACGGCGCGCAGCATCACCCCGAACCGGCCGGGCGCGACCTCGTCCAGCTCGTCCCGCCACGTCCCGGCGGCGGCCGTGGCCGCGCGCGGCACGCCGTCCGGACCGACCACCACGATCGCCGGGTCGCCGCCGCCGCGCACCGC
>NZ_JBFAAX010000947.1:0-2083 GCF_040639995.1 Actinosynnema sp. NPDC023658
GGTACCGCAGCCGGGTCGTGGCGGGCGGGTTCGACTGGGAGGGCGACCGTCCGCTCGGGTTGCCCGCGTGCGACCTCGTCGTGTACGAGCTGCACGTGCGCGGGTTCACCCGCCACCCCTCGTCCGGGGTGGCCGCGCCCGGCACCTACGCGGGGGTGGCCGAGAAGGTCGGCCACCTCCGCGACCTCGGCGTCAACTGCGTCGAGCTGCTGCCCGTGTTCGAGTTCGACGAGCTGGCCAACGACCGGTTCGACCCGGTGGCCGGCCAGGCGCTGTGGAACTACTGGGGCTACAACCCGGTCGGCTTCTTCGCGCCCAAGGCGGGGTACGCGGCGGGCGACGACCCCGCGGCGGAGCTGAAGTCGCTGGTGAAGACGCTGCACCGGGCCGGCATCGAGGTGGTGCTCGACGTGGTGTTCAACCACACCGCCGAGGGCGACGACACCGGACCGGCGATCTCGTTGCGGGGCCTGGACGACGAGGTGTTCTACCTGCACGACGACCGGGGGCGGTACCTGAACTTCAGCGGCACCGGCAACACGGTCAACGCCAACCACCCGCAGGTGGTCGAGTTCATCCTGGACTGCCTGCGGTTCTGGGTCTCGGAGTACCACGTCGACGGGTTCCGGTTCGACCTCGCGTCGGCGCTGACCCGGGGCCCCGACGGCGTCCCGCTCGCGGACCCGCCGCTGGTGAGGGCCATCGCCGCGGACCCGTTGCTGCGCGACACCAAGCTCATCGCGGAGCCGTGGGACGCGGGCGGGCTGTACCAGGTCGGGTCGTTCCCGGCGCACGGGCGGTGGGCCGAGTGGAACGGGCGGTTCCGCGACACCGTCCGGCGATTCGTCAAGGGCGCCGCGGGCGTGGCGGGGGAGCTGGTGCGCCGGCTGGGCGGCTCGCCGGACCTGTACGGCGAACGCGGACCCCGGGCGTCGGTGAACTTCGTGACGTCCCACGACGGGTTCACCCTGGCGGACCTGTTCTCCTACAACGAGAAGCACAACGAGCGCAACGGCGAGTCCAACCGGGACGGCGAGCAGGCCAACCACTCGTGGAACTGCGGCCACGAGGGACCGACGTCCGACCCGGGCGTGCTGGCCCTGCGCGAGCGGCTGACCCGCAACGCGCTGACGCTGCTGCTGCTCAGCCGGGGCGTGCCGATGCTGGTCGCGGGCGACGAGTTCGGGCGCACCCAGCAGGGCAACAACAACGCCTACTGCCACGACGACGAGGTGACGTGGGTCGACTGGGAGCAGGCCCGGCGGAACCCCGGGCTGACGGAGTTCACCCGGTCGCTGATCGCGTTCCGGCACGCGCACCCGGCGCTGCGCCGTGACGCGTTCGACGGCGTCGAGTGGCACGCGCCGGACGAGTCGCCGGAGAACCGGGTGGTGGCGGTGACGTTCTCCGCGCCGGACGACGTGGTCTTCCTCGCCGCCAACGCATTCTGGGAGCCGGTGGACGTCACCTTGCCCCCGTTGCCCGCGAACCGGGAGTGGCGGCTGTTCGTCGACACCTCCGACGTCCACCGGGAAGTACCCGACCAGGACCGCATCACCGCGGGACCGCGCTCGGTCCTGGTGCTCACCGCTGTTCCGCGAGGAGGAGTGCAGGGATGACGATGTACGCGAAGTTGGAGATGGACGAGGACCGGGCGACCGTGACCCTGGCCGGTTACGCGGGCCCGGAGGCGGTGTCCCGCCTGGACCGGCTGATCAGGGCGGTGGCGTTGCTGCCGGTGCGACAGCTGGTGTTCGACCTGGAACGCCTCACCGCCCTGCCCACGGCCGGCCTGCGCAGCCTGCTGATGGCCCACCAGTCCGCCGGGGCGGAGCTGAGGATCGAGATCACCGGCGCGCGGGGACCGGTGGCGGAGACGATCCGGTTGTCCGGTCTGGGCGGCACGATGACCGCGCCGCAGATGGCCCTCGTGGCCTGACAACCCCGCCGGGGGGTGGGGGGCCCCCCCCCCCCCCGGGCGCCGGGGCCGGCGGGGCGCGGGGGCGGGGGTGGGCGGGGCGGGGGGGCCGGGGCTCGGTCCTCGTTTTAACCGAGGATCGGTGACGGTGTTTCCGTACATTTC
>NZ_JBFAAX010000948.1:0-2082 GCF_040639995.1 Actinosynnema sp. NPDC023658
GACGACTTCCAGTACCGGGACGGCAAGGCGACCAGGCAGGGCGCGGACGGGGTGGACGCCGACCGCGCCGTGCTCGACCTGAACGAGGTGAACTGGGACGCCCTGCCCGCGCTGATGGAACGGGCCGACCGGGAGCTGGGCGTCCCGAAGCCGACCATGCGGTACCTGATCGTGAGCACCGACATCATCGACGGCACCGCGACGATGAGGGCGTACCTGGTCGACGACTACGACGGCGCGTACCTGGAGGCGAACCTGAAGGGCGAGGTGCAGAAGGCCTACCCGCGCGGCAAGTGACCGCTCGTCCCGGTCACGGTGGCGAGCACCTTCCCGAGCACCTCGGCGTCCGGCGTCCCGGCGGTGCGCCACGCGACGAACCGGTCCGGGCGGACCAGGAGGGCGCCCGCCCGGTCCACGCCCACCGCGTGCGCCGCCTCCTCCGGCAGCGGTTCGGCCGGGATCCCGCTCGTCGCCGCCGCGTCGAGCCAGCCCTGCCCGTCGGGCCCGGTCAGCAGGGTGAACCGCGAGGCGACCAGGTCCAGTGTGGACAGTCCGGGCCGGACCCAGTGGTGCCTCAGGTGTGAGCCCGGTGCGCCGTCCAGGCTCGCGGCGAGGTCCTCCGCGGACGGCAGGTGCGGCACGGCGTCCACGACCGCGGCGGAGTCGTAGCGGTAGCCCATCGTGACCAGCGGGGCGTACCACGCGCCGACGGCCGCGCGCTCCGCGACCGCCGACGGGTCCCAGTGCAGGCGGGGGTCCTCCCACCGCAGCAGCGCCTGCCGCGTCACCATCGCGGCGACGGCGTGCCTCTCGTCGTGGTAGGTGTCGAGCAGGCCGTCACCGGCCTCGCCGCGCAGCGCCATCGCGAGCTTCCAGGCCAGGTTGTGACCGTCCGCCAGCCCCGTGTTGAGCCCGAACGCCCCCAGCGGCGAGACCGCCCGCGCCGCGTCACCGACCAGGAACACGCGCCCTTCGCGGAACCGCTCCGCCATGCGCACGGTCGCCCGCCACGGGATCGCGCCGACGACCTCGAACGGCACGTCGGCGCCGATCGCGGCGCGCACCTTCGCCGCGCACCCCTCGTCGGTCAACGGCCCGCCGACGTGCAGCGCCCACCGGTCCTCCCCGACCGCGAGCAGGATGCCGTCGACGTCCGGGTGGGTGATCCGGGCCATCACGGGCATGGGCCCGAGCGCCCCGACCAGGTCGGCGTGGAACAGGACGTTGACCGGCGGCTCACCGAACACGCCCGGTCCGGTGGTCGGGACGCCCAGCGCGGATCGGACCCGGCTGTTGACCCCGTCCGCCCCGATGACGTGCTCGGCCTCCACCACCCGCCCGTCCGACAGGGTGACGACGCCGCCGGGCGTGACGTCGGTGACGCCGACCCCGAACTCGACCACGGCCCCGCGTTCACGGGCGGCGGGCAGCAGCACGGCGTCCAGGTGGTCCTGCGGGTAGTGGCCGAGCGGCACCTCCGGGGACAGGTCGGACAGCGGGACGGACGCGGATGACAGGGCGGTGCGGTCCAGCTCGGCGGCGGTGCGCGCGTCAGCCCTCGACCGCACCGCCGAGCGCACGGCGGCCCCGGCGACGGCCTCACCGAGCCCCACCTCGCGGAACAGCTCCAGCGTGCGCGGGCTGACGCCCAGGGCGCGCGGGTGCCCGGACGGCGCGGGCCGGCGTTCGAACACCAGCGCCGGCACGCCGTGGTGCCCCAGGAACACCGCCGTGGCCAGGCCGACCGTGCCGCCACCCGCGATGACAACAGGCTTCATGTCGTGACTCCTCCCCCGAGTGGGAACACTGTTCCCGTTATTGGGCACACTGTACCCACACGGCTACAGTGTCGCCATGTCGTCCCCACCCCTGGTCTGGATGCGCGACCGCGACCGCGGCGGTCGCCCCGCGCTCACCGAGGAGAAGATCGTGCGGGCCGCGATGCGCGTCGCGGACGCCGAAGGGCTCGACGCGCTGTCGATGCGCCGGGTCGCCGCCGAGCTGAACACCCGGACGACGTCGCTGTACCGGCACAACGCCAGCAAGGACGAGCTGATCCAGCTGATTGTCGACGCCGTCTAC
>NZ_JBFAAX010000949.1:0-2081 GCF_040639995.1 Actinosynnema sp. NPDC023658
CGGTACGTGGCGGGTGGCTGGGTCGCGTCGCGGCCCGGCGACACCGAGCTGACCGGCGCGGCCGTGGTCGACCCGGACGAGCTGGCGACCATCAGCGTGGTGACGACCGACGGCCGGGTCCTGGTCAGCGGGAACGGTTCCGCCACCCGCGCACCGTGATTCGCCCGCACGGGCACGTCCGCTCGCGCGTTCGCGTGGACGCCGTCTCAGCCGGGCGGTCGACGTGCCCGCCACCGGCGGGGTGTGCCTAAGCTGGGACCGTGAGGTGGTCGTCGGCCCTGCTGCTGGTGCTCGTGCTGGCGGCCGGCTGCGCGGACGGCCGCACGGTGGCCATCGGTGACGTGCCGGTGGCGGTCGAGTCGGTCACCACCACGCCCGACGCGTCGACCGGCTCGTTCCGCGTCGACTGCGGCCGCAACGAGTCGCGCCACCTCAACGCCGACAACATGGTGATCGCGCCCGGTCAGCGGTTCGGCGCGCACCACACCCACGAGTACGTCGGCAACCTGAGCACGAACGCCGACTCCACGGACGCGTCCCTGGCCGCCGCCGGGACCACCTGCCCGGCCGACGACCGGTCCACCTACTACTGGCCGGTGCTGCGGCTGACCGACCGGACCGGCCACGACGAGCACGCGCCCGGCGGCGGCGTCCACGGCAACACGGGCGAGGTGCTGCCGCCGTCGAGCGTGGAGGTCACGTTCACCGGCAGCCCGGTCAGCCACGTCGTGCCGATGCCCAGGTTCCTGCGGGCGATCACCGGCGACCCGGCGGCGCTCAACACCGGCCGCGGGCGGGTGCGGTGGAGCTGCACCGGGTTCGAGGACCGGCGCACCGACCGCTACCCCGAGTGCGGGCGCGGGAGCATGGTGCTGCGCACGTTCGAGTTCCCCAGCTGCTGGGACGGCCGCACCACCGACAGCCCGAGCCACCGGGCGCACCTGGACTTCCCGGCGTCCAACGGCGTGTGCCGGCCCGGCTCGTTCCCGGTGCCGAAGCTGACGGTGCGCGTCGCCTACGACGTGCCCGCCGGGCGGCCGTACGCCATCGACAGCTTCCCCGACCAGCGGCACGACCCGCGCACCGACCACGCGATGTTCGTCAACGTGATGCCGGTCGAGCTGATGGACCGCGTCACGACCTGCCTGAACACCGGGCAGACCTGCCGGTAGCCCGACCGGTCCCGGAGACCTCCCGCGCCACGCCGTGCGGACGCCCCCGGGAAACTCCTCCCGCTCCCGGTGAACCGAACCCGCCCGGCGTGCGTGTCCGTGGCGAGAGGTTCACGAGAGGAGTGGGTGGATGGCGGCTCTGTGGTCCCGGAGACGGGAGGCCGCGGCCGACGAGGCACTGATCCGATCCCTCTACGAGGAGCACGGTCGGGCGCTGCTCGCCTACGCGACGCGGTTGACCGGGGATCGGGCGGCGGCCGAGGACGTCGTCCAGGAAACCCTCGTGCGCGCTTGGCGGCACCCGGACGCCCTGGTGAACGGCAAGGGGTCGGTCCGCGGCTGGTTGCTCACGGTGGCGCGCAACATCGTCACGGACCGGATCAGGGCGAGGGCGGCCCGGCCGCAGGAGGTGGCCGAGACACCGGCGACCCCGCCGGTGCAGCGCGACCACGCCGACTCCGTGGTGGACTCGATGGTGGTGCTCGAAGCCCTGGACAGGTTGTCGTCCGACCACCGCGACGTGCTGATGGAGATCTACTTCCGCGGCCGGAGCGTGACCGAGGCGGCCGAGGCCTTGGGGGTGCCCCCGGGCACGGTGAAATCCAGGTCGCACTACGCGTTGCGGGCGTTGCGGGAGACGTTCGTCGGGCAACAGGTCGCGCTGAAGGGGGTGACGGGATGACCACGAACCACGATCCACAGCTGCTCGGCGCCTACGTGCTGGGCGTGCTCGACGAGCCGGAGGCGCGTGCCGTGGAGGACCACCTGGCGTCCTGCCCGCGGTGCCGCGCCGAGTTGGCCGACCTGCGGGTGATGGAGGAGGCCATGGGCGACGTGCCTGCCGAGGCGTTGCTCGACGGCCCGCCCGAGGGCGGTGACCTGCTGCTGCAGCGCACGCTGCGGCAGGTG
>NZ_JBFAAX010000950.1:0-2070 GCF_040639995.1 Actinosynnema sp. NPDC023658
CGTCGACCTCCGCGCGGCGGTCGTCGTGCACTCCCAGCGGGACGACTCGCCGTCCGTGTCGTTCGAGGCCGCCCTGGCACCGGTGCCCGGAGCGACCGCCGTCGTCCACGACGTCCGGATCACGGTCCGGCGGCTGACACCGCCGACGATCACGTTCGACCTCACCGACACCTGCACCGCACGACGGAGAACAGCACAACGCAGCACAACGGAGGACGAGGAGCGAGGACAGGGCCGCTGAAGTCCACGACACCACCCGTCACGGCCCAGCCGGGAACCGGACCCGGCCGGATCCACCCGTTCGCCGCCAAAAGCGACAGCACCGACAAAAGCACACATCGTAGTGGAATGCGGACCGAGGGTGAGGACAACCATTGCGGTACGGGAGGCCGCGCGCTATGTTAGCGCTCACATCTTCACCGTCTTCTGCACCGCCGGCAACTGCATCGGCGCGGTCACCCACGGCCGCCGACAGAACGGTCAGCCCCCACTCGCGCGCCCCGGCCCGGCGCGCGGGTGAGTCGCGCCCGGCCGGCGACCACCCAACGCAACGGAAGAGGTCGACATGGCAGCACAGCCCGGACATCGTCGTCGGCGGGCACTCACCCTGGCGGTCGCCGCGACGGGCGTCCTCGCCGCGAGCCTCGCGGTGGGCGTCGGCACGTCGCAGGCCGCCACGCAGGGACCGTGCGACATCTACGCCGCCGGCGGCACGCCGTGCGTGGCCGCGCACAGCACCACCCGGGCGCTCTACGGCACCTACAGCGGTCCGCTCTACCAGGTCGAGCGATCGTCCGACAACGCCACGCGGAACGTCGGCGTGCTCAGCGCGGGCGGCGTGGCCGACGCGGCGGCCCAGGACTCGTTCTGCGCCGCCACGACCTGCCTCATCAGCGTCATCTACGACCAGTCGGGCCGGGGCAACCACCTCACGCAGGCACCTCCGGGCACCTGGCCCGGTCCCGCGCCCGGCGGGTGGGACAACCTCGCCAACGCGACGGCGGCCCCGGTCACCGTCGGCGGGAACAAGGCGTACGGCGTCTACATCTCACCGGGCACCGGTTACCGCAACAACAGCACCAGCGGCGTCGCGACCGGCGACCAACCGGAGGGCATCTACGCCGTCGTCGACGGCCTGCACCACAACAACTGGTGCTGCTTCGACTACGGCAACGCGCAGACGAACAACAAGGCAGACACCCCCGCCATCATGGAAACCGTCTACTTCGGCTCCGACCGGCAGTGGGGCTACGGGGACGGCACGGGTCCCTGGGTCATGGCGGACCTGGAGTGGGGCCTGTTCTCCGGGGTCAACGCCGGGTACAACCGGAACCCGACGATCAACCACCGCTTCGTGACGGCCATCGTGAAGGGCGAGCCGAACCACTGGGCCATCCGCAGCGGGAACGCGCAGGCGCCCGGGCTGTCGACCGTGTTCGACGGACCGCGCCCCAACGGCTACAACCCGATGAGGAAGCAGGGGGCGATCCTGCTCGGGATCGGCGGCGACAACAGCGTTTCCGGGGCCGGCACCTTCTACGAGGGCGTCCTGACCTCCGGCTACCCGTCGAACGCCACCGAGGAGGCGGTGCAGGCCGACATCGCGGCCGCCGGGTACGCGCCGCCCGGTGGCAGCCCGCAGCAGGGCCGGCTCGTGGGAGCCCAGTCGGGTCGGTGCGCCGAGGTGCCCAACGGCTCCACCGCCAACGGGACCCAGGTCCAACTGGCGGACTGCCGGAACGTCGACGGGCAGCGCTGGACCCCCACCTCCGGCAAGGAGCTCCGGGTCTACGGCGGCAAGTGCCTGGACGCCAACGGCCAGGGCACCGCGAACGGCACCCGGGTGATCATCTGGGACTGCAACGGCCAGGTGAACCAGCAGTGGAACGTCAACTCGAACGGCACCGTCACCGGTGTCCAGTCCGGCCTGTGCCTGGACGCCGCCGACGGCGGGACAGCCGTCGGCACGAAGCTGATCCTCTGGTCGTGCCACGGCGGTGCGAACCAGCAGTGGACCCTGGGCGGGTGACCGCGTGACGCTGTCCGGGCCGACCGCGCCCCGCGCGGTGG
>NZ_JBFAAX010000951.1:0-2068 GCF_040639995.1 Actinosynnema sp. NPDC023658
GCCGCTTCGACCTCGCCCAGCTCGACCCGGAAGCCGCGGACCTTGACCTGGCTGTCGACGCGACCCCGGTAGCGCACGGTGGAGTCCGCGTCGACGCTGACCACGTCACCGGTCCGGTACCAGCGCCGCCGGTCGTCCCCGTCGCCCAGCACCGGGAACTTCCGGGCCGTGAGCTCCTCGTCGTCGAGGTAGCCGCGCGCCAGTCCGGGGCCCCCGATCAGCAGCTCACCGGGCGCACCGGGCGGGCAGTCCCGGCCGTCCTCGTCGACGACCCGGAGGTCCACACCGCGCAGGGGCCGCCCGATCGGCACGTCCCCGGTGTCGAGGTCGGAGCACTCGTGCAACGTCGTGTAGACGGTCGCTTCCGTTGGCCCGTAACCGTTGTAGACGTGGGGCACCGGCCGGAGCCGGGCGACCAGGTCCGGCTGCACGATCTCACCACCCATGACGAGCACGTGCAGCCCGCGGATCGCGGCGGCGAGGGAGGGGTCCTGCAACATCAGCTGGACCAGCGAGGGCGTCGCCTGGAAGTGGGTGACGCGGCCACCGGTCAGCACGCCGGTCAGGAACTCCGCGCCCTGCTCGGACCGGCCGGCCAGGGACTCCAGCTCCGCGACCACGACGGGGATGCCCCGCGTCAGCGGCCAGAACAGGTCCACCACCGACATGTCGAAGCACACGTTCGCCGCCGCCAGCCAGCACTCGGCCGACCCGTCCCGCCGGCGTGGCAGCACGTCGTCCAGCGCGTCGAGCAGGTGCGCGACGCTGCCGTGCTCCACCGCCACGCCCTTCGGCTCGCCCGTGGAACCGGACGTGTGGATGACGTAGGCCAGGTCGGAGCTGCCCGGCTCGACCACCGCGGGGCCCTCCCCTACCACCGACGAGGCCTCGGACACGTCCACGACCTCGTACGGCAGCGACGCGAACCTCGGCGCGGTGGTCCCGTCGACGATCACGCGGTCCGCCCCGGACGACTCGACGATCGAGCGGATCCGGCTGTCCGGGTAGGTCGGGTCGATCGGCACGTACGCCGAGCCGATGCCCATCGTGCCCAGCACCGCCGCCACCCGGGACACCGTCGCCGCCATGCACAGCGCGACCGGGCGGCCGGGCGCGCACCCCTTCGCCCGCAACAGCCGGGCGATCGACTCCGTTCGGCGCCAGAGCTCCGCGCGCGTCAGTGATTCCGCGGCGTCCGACACCGCCGTCGAGTCCGGTGACGCGAGCGCGAGCCGGCGGAACCGGCCGATGATCGAATTCGTCGTGATGTCCTCGGGTAACGCCGAGTGCACAGTACAGCCCCCCAACGACTGAGAATGTGCTGAATTGCTCCGGCCACTTCACGAAGAAATCAGTGGAAGGCCTTGTCGCGCCTTCTCCACGACCATACCCCGGGCACTGGAATGACGCCATCAGGCGATGCGAACCGAGCAGCCGGGCACCCGCGTGCGAACTACGCGGACTCGTCGTGAACCGATCTGCGGCGCGCGTCCCGCTGCAGCTCCTGTGCTAACTGCCGCCACACCTCGGCACAACTCCACGCCAGTTTGGCGACGTTCTCGCGGACGTGCTCGGGTATCGATTCGACGACCCGACCGGGGTCGTCGACGGCCAGTTCCCGCACGCTCAGCCATTGCAGGAGCGTTCGGCCGGTTTCCGAGAAACGCAGCGAGGGATCGCGGCGGAGGCTCTGCAACACCGCGTGCAGGTCGACGCCCGGATCGTCCGGTCCGGCGGTTCCGGCGACCACCGGCACCGGCACGGACGGCGATCGGCCAGGACCCGGTCGGCGGCGCACCGGGTCCTCTCCCCGCTGGAGGCGCCTGCGCACGTCGAGCGCCGTGCTGACGGAGATCCCGGACTCCCTCGCGACCTCCCGGAGCGGCGCGTCGGGCCGTGCGGCGAGGAGGGTCTGCGCCTTCACCCGCCCCTCGGCCGGGTCGAGCGGGGGGGGGGGGCCGGGCCCCCCCCCCCCGGGGGGGGGGAGGCCCGCCCGGCCGGGCGGACGCGCCCCCCCGGCGGCGCCGCGGGGGGCGCGGGGGGCGGGGTGGGGGGGGCCCCCCCGCGC
>NZ_JBFAAX010000952.1:0-2068 GCF_040639995.1 Actinosynnema sp. NPDC023658
CGACGACCGTGACCGGGACCTGTCCCGGTGGATCCGCGCGGCGCCCCGGTCGACCGCCGAGGATCGACCCACGACGACAGGACGAGGTGCGATGTCACGGGCTCTTCGCGCGATGCTGGTGGGTGCGCTCGTGGTCGGCCTGGCCACCACGCCGGGCGCGGTGGCGATGACCGCCGGACCGCCGCTGCCGGTCACCGGGATCACCGCGAGCGGCGACGACGGCAACGTCCCGGCCAACACCGTCGACGGCGACCCGGCGACCCGCTGGTCGGACGAGGGCGACGGGGTCTGGATCCGCTACGACCTGGGCTCGGCGCAGGTGGTCGGCTCGGTCGCGATCGCCTGGCACAAGGGCGACACCAGGAAGCACACCTTCGAGGTCCAGCTGTCCGGTGACGGGTCGTCGTGGCGGTCGGCCGTCGCACGGCGCAGCAGCACGGGCGGCACGCTCGCGCCGGAGGAGTACGACTTCACCGACAGCTCCGCCCGCTACCTGCGGATCGTCGGCCACGGCAACACCTCCAACGACTGGACCAGCATCACCGAGACCTCCGTCCGGGGCGCGGACGGCGGCGGCGGCGACTGCCGGTACCCGGCCGACGTGCTGGACCTGACCGACTGGTACGTGGGCCTGCCGGTCGGGGAGGAGGAGTCACCGACCAACGTCGGGCAACCCGAGCTGGCCACCTACTCCGCCGACCCGTGGTTCCGCACCACACCGGCGTGCGACGGGGTGCGGTTCCGGGCCGCGGTGAACGGCGTCACCACCAGCGGTTCGAGCTACCCGCGCTCGGAGCTGCGGGAGATGTCCGGCAGCGCCAAGGCGAGCTGGTCGTCCACCTCGGGCACGCACACGATGGTCGTGGACGAGGCCATCACCGCGCTGCCCCGGGACAAGCCGCACGTCGTGGCCGGGCAGATCCACGACAGCGGCGACGACGTGTCGGTCTTCCGGTTGGAGGGCAGCAAGCTCTACGTCACCGACGGCGACACCGCCCACCACAAGCTCGTGACGGACGCCTACGTGCTCGGCACGCGGTTCCAGGCCAAGTTCGTGGTCGGGGACGGGCGGATCAAGGCCTACTACAACGGCGTGCTGCAGACCACCATCACGAAGAGCTTCTCCGGCGCCTACTTCAAGTCCGGCGCCTACACGCAGGCCAACTGCACCAACTCCTCGCCCTGCGACGCGGGCAACTACGGCGAGGTCGAGGTCTACCGCCTGACCGTCACCCACTAGTCCACTGTGGACCGCCCGGTGCGAAGCAGGTGAACTGGAACCACCGCAGGCGCTGGTACTGGGCGCCACCCTCCTTGCTCCACCAGGACCAGGTGCCGCCCGCCTCGTGGTACGGCCGCCACAGCACGGGATGTCCTGCGACCGCAGGCGCAGCAGCGGCTCGCCGCAGCGCACGTCAGGTGGCGGCCCCGGGCCGTCGCCGTCGTCCTGCCGCATCCGCACACTCTACTGAGTGATCAGCTCGCGGAGACGCCCGTGCGGAGCGAAATCCCCGGCTGGTCTTGTGGGGGCGGCGGAACGAACGCCTCGCTACCCGAGCCGTCGACGTGCGGCGGCGAGTGCCCCGGTCCCGCCCG
Organism: Actinosynnema sp. NPDC023658; assembly: GCF_040639995.1. Taxonomy (NCBI): domain Bacteria; kingdom Bacillati; phylum Actinomycetota; class Actinomycetes; order Pseudonocardiales; family Pseudonocardiaceae; genus Actinosynnema; species Actinosynnema sp. NPDC023658. Next base: position 1,597 of record NZ_JBFAAX010000952.1, read on the forward strand.
GGAAGGCGCGGAGCCGCTCCAGCCGGTCCCGCACGCGCAGCGCGGCACTCGTCTGGCGCTGGGCCAGGTACAGCTCCAGCGCTTCCTCCCACGCGGCGCGTGCTTGGTCCTCCCGACCCAGGGCGGCGTGCGCCTCGCCCAGGTTGGAGAGCGTGCGGGCCACCTGGAACCGGTGGCCCAGGCCGCGGTAGAGGTCCAGCGCCCGCAGGTAGTGGGCGACGGCCCGCTCGTGGTCGCCGTCGTGGTGGTGGCTGAAGCCGAGGCTGTCCGAGGCCGCCGCCTGGCCGTTCCGGTTGTGGTGCCGGCGGTGCAGGTCCAGCGCCTCCCCGCAGTACCGGCGGGCCAGGTCGTGATCACCGGTGCGCGCGGCGTACCAACCGGCGTCGTTGAGCGCGTAGGCCTGCCACACCGGGTTGTCGAGGGAGCGGAACAGCTCCAGCGCACGGGTCGCGTGCTCGAACGCCCGCTGGTC
>NZ_JBFAAX010000953.1:0-911 GCF_040639995.1 Actinosynnema sp. NPDC023658
CTCAAAGTCCACCCACGCCCGGGTCCGGTGTGGCGGCCAGTTCGTCGTCCTCGGCGAGCAGCGGTGAACGACCGAACAGCGCCAGTCTCGGCCGGCACGCCTGCGCCAGTTCCAGCGCCACCGTCGCGGTGATCCCTCGTGCCCCACCGGTGATCACGACGACGGATTGTTCGTCGACAACGGGCGGGCCGGTGGTGGCAGTGGCGAGGACCAGTTCGCGTCGTAGTCGGGTGCCGTCGGCGTGCAGCGTGACGTCGCGGTCCGCACCGCCCCGGCACAGTTCGTCGGCGAGCGCGGCTGCGTCGCGATGGCCGCAGTCGACGGCCTTGACCGACACCTCCGGCCACTCGAGGTCCAGCGTCCGTGCCAGCGCGGCCAGCCCGTCCAGCAGCGCCCGAGGTGCGGCGGGGTCGTCGCCGGAGTCCAGGACCACCACGAACACGCCGTCACCCGGTGTGCCGGCGAACCGGCGTGCCGCCTCGAACACGGTGCGCTGCACGGCCAGCGCCTCGTCCACCGTGGCGGGATCGGCCAGGCCGGCCAGGTGGAGCACGGATCGGGCGTCGTGCGCTCGGGTGGCGGACGCCGTCGCGTCGACGCCCCGCTGCCTCAACGCCTCGGCCAGTTCGTTTCCCAAGTCGCCGGCACCCTCGACGATCGTGACGGGGTGTCGGTGCAGCCCACCGAGTGCCAATCCCGGTGCGGGAGCCGGCACTCGCCGGGAGGTGAGCCGCGTCAGTGGTCGGGCTGGGTCGCCCTCCTCTGCGGTGTCACCGGTCGCGGTGCTCGTCCGCGTGGCGGCCGGGGTGCGGCCGGCCCGTCGGGGTGCGGCGGTGCTGAACCGCTCGGCGACCTGCCGCACGGTCCGCAGCGACCCGATGTCACCGGTGCCCAGCGGGGGCAGGTCCGGC
>NZ_JBFAAX010000953.1:921-2068 GCF_040639995.1 Actinosynnema sp. NPDC023658
CCGGCATGCGTTCCCGCAGCGTGCTCATGATCTGGACGCGTTTGATGGAGTCGACGCCGAGTTCGCCGTCGAGCTGCATGTCGGCGTCGAGCATGTCGACCGGGTAGCCGGTCAGCTCGGCGACGATCCCGAGCATGACCTCGGCGACATCCCGGTCGGTTGCGACTGCTGGAGCGGCTTCCACCGGCACCGGGCCAGCGGCAGGGGTGGAGACCCGGAACGTAGCCTCAGCCGGCACCGGCAGCGGCTCGACGGTCACCGGTGCGGACGCCCGGACGGGCTCGCGTGCGGGCGGCGGTGCACCGAGCGCAGGCCATGGCTGGGGCGCTGCGGCCGGTTCAAGTGGTGCGGGCATCGTCGTGCCGGTGACCGCCGACACCAGCCCGCGCAGGGACTCCTCGGCGATGCGCAGGTACGCGAGGTGGGTACCCGCGATCGTCTGCTGGACGGTGGCGTGTGCCTCGCTGGTGGTGCGCTGCATTTCCTGCAGGGTGCGCAGCCACTCGGCGGAGGGCTGGTGGGGCGCGGTCACGGGTTTCCTCTGGTCGGCTGGTTCGGACGTGGTCGGCGAGATCTCGGACGATCGGACCCGAGCCGTCGGCGGTGGTGCGGGTCGTTCGGGTCGGTGGCCGTTCGCGCCGGTGACGGCGACGGTCATCGTGGCCGGGTCGGCGGGACGTGGTGTCCGGACGTCGCGCCACAGCGCGGCGAAATCGAGCGCGAGTCCGCGCACCGCGAGCCTGCCCAGAGCGGTCTGCAACGCCGTCTCGCTGTCCTGGTCGCGGTGGTCCAGGTTCACCGCCCGGTGCTCACGCGCCCCGAGCACCCCGCCCACCAGCCCGGTCAGCGCGCTACCCGGTCCCACTTCGACGAAGGTGCGCACGCCCTCGCCGTACATCGCCTCGATGGTGTCGGCGAACAGCACCGGTCCGCACAGGTGCGCGGCCAGCCGTTCGGGCAGGCCCTCCGGATCGGCCGGGTAGGGGAGCCCGTCGGCGTTGGCGTGCACCGGGACGCGCAGCACCGACATGGGGATCGTCTCGGCTGCGGCGCGCAGCCGCTCCCCGGCGGGTGCCATGAGCGGTGTGTGCGCCGCGACGGAGACCGGGAGCCTCTTGACCCGCACACCGCGCTCACGGGCCAACGC
>NZ_JBFAAX010000954.1:0-2066 GCF_040639995.1 Actinosynnema sp. NPDC023658
ATCACCGAAGCCACCCACGGCAAGATCGTCCTGCGCACCCAGGCCGGCAACATCACCATCCACGCCGCCACCGGCATCCCCGCCACCCTCGACGCAGGCACCACCCACGGCCGCATCAACAACGCCCTCAAGAACACCGGCGGCGTCACCGGCCTCGACATCCACGCCACCACGACCCAGGGCGACATCACCGCCCGCAGCCTCTGACCACCACGTCCCACCGTCGGACCGGAGCCCGGAGTCCGCAGTCTGCAGTCCGGAAACGACAACGCAGGGGCCCCCGGTCGGGGACCCCTGCGGAGTGTCGTGCGGTCGGGTCAGGCGCCCGCGGCGGCGCGCAGGTCGTCGGCGCGGTCCGTGTTCTCCCACGGCAGGTCGACGTCGGTGCGGCCGAAGTGGCCGTACGCGGCGGTCGGGGCGTAGATCGGGCGCAGCAGGTCGAGGTCGCGGATGATCGCGGCCGGGCGGAGGTCGAAGACCTCACCGATCGCCTGCTGGATCTTGGTCGGGTCCACCGTCTCGGTGCCGAAGGTCTCCACGAACAGACCCACCGGGGCGGCCTTGCCGATGGCGTACGCCACCTGGACCTCGATGCGCGTGGCCAGGCCCGCGGCCACCGCGTTCTTCGCCACCCAGCGCATCGCGTACGCCGCGGACCGGTCCACCTTCGACGGGTCCTTGCCGGAGAACGCGCCGCCGCCGTGGCGGGCCATGCCGCCGTAGGTGTCGACGATGATCTTGCGGCCGGTCAGGCCGGCGTCACCCATCGGGCCGCCGATGACGAACCGACCGGTCGGGTTGACCAGCAGCCGCACGTCGGAGGTGTCGAGGCCGAGCTCCGCGATCTCCGGGCTCACCACGTGCTCGCGCACGTCGACGCCGAGCAGCTTCTCCAGGTCGATGCCGTCCGCGTGCTGCGTGGACACCACGACGGTGTCCAGCCGCACGGGCTGGTCGCCCGCGTACTCGATGGTGACCTGGGTCTTGCCGTCGGGGCGCAGGTACGGCACGGTGCCGTCCTTGCGGACCGCCGTCAGCCTGCGCGACAGCCGGTGCGCCAGCGCGATCGGCAGCGGCATCAGCTCGGGGGTCTCGGTGCAGGCGTAGCCGAACATGAGGCCCTGGTCGCCCGCGCCCTGCTTGTCGATCTCGTCGTCGGCACCCTCGACCCGCTGCTCGAACGCGGTGTCCACGCCCTGCGCGATGTCGGGCGACTGCGAGCCGATGGCCACGTTGACGCCGCACGAGTAGCCGTCGAAGCCCTTGGCCGACGAGTCGTAGCCGATCTCGACGATCTTGTCCCGCACGATCGACGGGATGTCGGCGTAGGCGTCGGTGGTGACCTCGCCCGCCACGTGCACCTGGCCGGTGGTGACCATGGTCTCCACGGCGACGCGCGAGCGCGGGTCCTTCGCCAGCAGCGCGTCGAGGATCGAGTCGCTGATGGCGTCGCAGATCTTGTCCGGGTGCCCCTCCGTCACCGACTCACTGGTGAACAGCCTGCTGCTGTGCTGACCCACGACACTCCCTAACTGTCGATCCGCGAATGGCTTACGAGTTTACTGAGCGTCCGGCGCTCACCGTCATCGTTCGACGGTCGGTGCTACCGCGTCCCACAATGCGGACGCCAGCTGCGACTTCGACCCGTGCGGGATGGGTGTCTCGGCCCCGTCGGCGGACAACAGCCAGCCGGCGTTGTCCTCGACCTCGAAGGCGCGGCCGTCCCCGACCGCGTTGACGACGAGCCAGTCGCAGCCCTTGCGCTTGAGCTTGGCGCGACCGTACTCCAGCACGCCGGCGGCGGCGTCACCCGTCTCGGCCGCGAAGCCGACGACGACCTGCCCGGGTCGCCGCGCGGCGACCAGTTCGACCAGGATGTCCGGATTCCGGGTGAGCGCGACGGGCTCCGGGTCGCGATCCGTCTTCTTGATCTTGTGCTCGACGTGGGCGACCGGTCGGAAGTCCGCGACGGCCGCGGCCATCACCACGATGTCCGCCTCGGCGGCCGCGGCGCGCATCGCGTCGCGCAGCTCCAGCGCCGAGCCGACGCGCACGACGTCCACGCC
>NZ_JBFAAX010000955.1:0-2066 GCF_040639995.1 Actinosynnema sp. NPDC023658
CTGGAGACCACCACCGAGTCCGCGCCGGACTGGCGGAGCAGGTGCTCGTTCTCCCGCTCCCGCACCGACGCGACGATCTGGGCCTCCGGCGCCTGGGCCCCCGAAGGCCTGGAAGAAGAAGTTGTGCGTGCCGACGCAGTAGGGGCACTGGTTGACCTTGGACGTCCACGCGGCGATCAGCTCGCGCGTCGCCCGCGGCATGATGCCGGTGATGAACATGCCCTTGTAACCGGCCACGACACCTTCGAGCAGGTCCGGCCGGGTGGACAGCAGGCGGAACATGTCCGGCACGAACGGCAGGTTGGTGTTGCTCTTGATGTCGGCGTACAGCTCGGCGAGGCGGCCTTCGGCCTGACCCTCCTCGACCAGCGGGACCCGGACGTGGGTGGTTGCGTCCATGCTCGACTCACCTTTCGACAGCGGTTGGAACGTCACGAGGGATGTTGCGGCGTCGCAGGACCGGGATGGCTTCGGCCTGGAAGTCGAGGTCGGAGTCGAAACCCTTGATCATGCCCTCGATGACGAGGAGCGAGAGCAGGGGGAAGGCGAACTCCGGTGCGGGGAACAGCCCGAACCGCCGTTGCAGGTCGAACAGGCGGCCGGCGAAGCGGGCCAGGTCGAAGTCCCCGGACTTCGCGCCCGAGGTCTCCGACACCAGCTCCCCGAGGGCGGTGCGGAAGCCCTCCAGGTCGCAGTCGTCGGCGATCTCGGCCGCGCTCTCGATGACGATCTGGGCGCACATCCAGCCGTCGCCCATGGCCATGTTGATGAAGAAGTCCGCGAACGACCGGCGCACCGGGTCGGGCAGCTGGATGACGAAGCCGGCGTCCAGCATCACCAGGTCGGCGTTGAGGTCGAAGTAGAGGTTGCCGGGGTGCAGGTCGCAGTGGACCAGGCCGTCGATGAACAGCATCTCGTAGACCGTGCCCAGCACCGCGCGCTGCACCGAGCGCCGCGTGTCGAGGTCCAGCTCACCGGGCTCGAAGCGCCGGAGGTCGCTGACGAACTCCATGACGACGGTCTCGGCGGTGCACAGGTCGAGCAGCGGCGCGGGGATGGTCACGTTGCGGGTGCTGCCGGCCAGGTTGGTCCGCAGCGCGCTCAGCGACGCGGCCTCGGCCGCGAAGTCGAGCTGCCGCAGGATCGCGCCGCCGACCTGGCCGTGCATGAGCTTGAACGGCATCTTGCGCAGCTTCGGCACCATGCTCATGAGGCTCATCGCGGAGGCGGTCAGCGTGAAGTCCTGCCACATGACCCGCTCGATGCCGGGACGCCGCACCTTGACCGCCACGTGGCGGCCGTCCAGCGTCACCGCCTCGTGCACCGTCGCGATGCTGCCGGACGCGACCGGCGTCCAGTCGAAGTCCTGGAACGGCCACGGCCGGTCGCGGTAGGCCTCGCGCACGGCCCGCTCGATCCGCCGCCTGCCCGGAGGCGAGGCGCCGTCGGTGAGCCGGCCCAGCGGGGTGGTCACCTCGTCCGGCAGCAGGTCGCGCCGGGTGCTCAGCAGTTGGCCGATCTTGATGTAGGAGGGTCCGAGGCGGGTCAGCATCCTGACCCACCGGTCGCCGTCGCGCAGGCCCCGTCCGTCCTTGGACCGACGGAAGCGCGCGCCGACCGCGGAGCCCGCGATGACCACGCCGTAGCAGGACACGATGACGCCGACCCACGCGCAGCGCAGCACCAAGCCGGGCAGCCGGCCCAGGCGGCCAGTGATCTTGTTCAACCCCGCCCCCTGTCATGGGATTCGACCGGGCGGCACGGCGCCGCCCGCCCCGATGGTGTCGACGCCGGTGAAGCGCCGACTACTCCCTCCGTGCTTCGCGCGAGTGAACCGCTGGGCAATGGCGCGGGCCCGGCCCGGCTGCCGGCACGAATGGTCATCGCGGATGGCCGCCTTTCCGGAGGGAACCTCGACTGAAGCATTACACCGTTACGGGACGGTGTCACTCTTCTCGTACGTTGCTTTTCGGACCGGGTGCGGCGGAGTCCGGGGCGGACGGTGCGCGCCGGTCGGTTCCCACGGGCGGGGTGGGCGAAGCGCGGGGAACAAGTGTGTTAACACG
>NZ_JBFAAX010000956.1:0-1025 GCF_040639995.1 Actinosynnema sp. NPDC023658
CCGGGCCCGGCCCGGACCCGACGACTTGCCAACGATCCGTGATGCCGGCAAAACTGCAAGGTTTCTCGGTTTCGCCCACGCGGAACCCGGTGGGCGGAACCGACCGGAGGAACACGCCGAGCGGTCCGCGGGACACGGGAGGGGTCAGGCCATGGACGCGAGGACCGGGCACGAGGACGAGTGGCGCTTGGCGGAGATCGAGCGGGGGCTGACCGTGGTCGATCCGGCGTTGGCCACGGCGCTGAGCACGTTGTCACCGGTGCGGCGCGTGGCGTGGTCCTGGGTGGCGGTGGCGGTCACCGGCATCGGCCTGCTGGTGCTCGGCGTGCTGGTCGGCAGCGCGGCCATCCTGGTGCTGGGCATCGCGTCCGCGTTCGCCGGGTCGGTCGTGGCGGGCTGGCAGGGCTCGGACGAAGGCTGGTACCAGACCCTGTGAGGCGCTCGGCGTGACGACGCCGGACACCGCCGGCGTGCCGACGCCGAGAACCGCCGGCGTGCCGCGCACGGCGATCGCAAGGTGATCGCAAGGTGATCGCAAGGTGCAACGGCGTCTTTTCCCGCCACAGTGGGGCGTGCTCCCGACGACGACACCGGCCGCACCACCGCGAGAGTCGACTCCCGGCGCCGCGCCGCGGGGGAGGGCCGCCGGTGAACGAGGGCAATAGCACCGTGGTCCTGGTCATGGAGGACCGCGGTTCACCGCCGCGGTCCGAGGTCGAGCAGTGGCTGCGCGACCGCATGAAGGGCTGGCACGACCACGACGTCCTGCTCGTCGGGGTGGTCGTCGGCGAGCTGCTGGACAACGCGCAGCGCTACGGCGCACCGCCGTACGTGCTGGAGCTCGTCCTGGACCAGTGGGTCGAAGCGCTCACCATCCGCCTCCGCAACCGGGCACCCCGCCACAGCGCGGGGTGGACCTCCGGCGCCGGGCTGCTGACCGTGGACGCGCTGACCGAGCAGTGGGGCGTGGTGTCGGCGGCCGAGCACACGACCGTGTGGGCCAAGATCCGGTTCGACGGCGGACC
>NZ_JBFAAX010000956.1:1035-2065 GCF_040639995.1 Actinosynnema sp. NPDC023658
GGGCGGGGCGGCCCCCGGTGCCCGCGCTCACGTAGCAGTGGGGGTTGGGGGGGCGGCCCCCCCACCCGACGTGGGGGCCAATCACCGGTTTCGCGGGCTCCCCCCCCCCGGGGGCGCACCCCGGCCCGCCCCCGCCGGACGTGCCAGTTGAGACCCGAAACTTCCGCGAAACCTCTGGTAGGGCGCTTGATGCCGACCTGATAGTGGTCAGCGCTCGTCCGACGGAAGGGGTTCACGATGAGGTGGAGAACGGTCCTGCTGACCACCGGTCTGCTGCTCGGCCTGGGTTCGGCGCCGGCCGACGCGGCCGAACCGGTGGTCGTCGACTCCACCCGGCACGGCGGTCGGACGGTCGCGTTCACGTTCGACGACGGCCCCAACCCGGTCGACACGCCGCGCCTGCTCGACGTGCTGCGCCGCCACCACGTCAAGGCGGTGTTCTGCCTGTGGGGCGAGCACGTGGAGGCCAACCCCCGGCTGGTTCGCGAGATCGTCGCGGGCGGCCACACCCTGTGCAACCACAGCATGCGGCACGACGACATGGGCAGCTGGACCCCGGAGCAGGTCCGGGCGGACCTGGAGCGGACCAGCGCCGCCATCCACCGCGCCGCGCCGGGCGTGCCGATCCGCTACTTCCGCGCGCCCTACGGCAGCTGGGGGCAGACCCCGCAGGTCGCGGCGGAGCTCGGCATGACGCCGCTGGGCTGGAAGCTCGCGATCGGTGACTGGGAGCCGCCGGGCGTGGACGAGCTCGTGCGGCGGGTCGAGGACGGCCTCACCGACGGCGCCGTGGTCCTGATGCACGACGGCCCGAGCGACCGCGGTCAGACCGTGGACGCGGTGGACCGGCTGATCCCCGAGCTGCGCGCCGACGGCTGGCGCTTCGACCGCCCCGCGCGCGGGTGAACGGGAAGGGTGCGACCGTGAAGCGCTCCACCACGGCGGCGTTGGCCGCCTTGCTGCTCCTGCTGCCGACCGCGGCCTCCGCGTCGCCCCGCCAGACCTGGGTGGGTGCGTGGGCGACGTCGCC
>NZ_JBFAAX010000957.1:0-2065 GCF_040639995.1 Actinosynnema sp. NPDC023658
GGGAGGCGCTGCTGGTCGCCGCGTTCGTCGTGCAGGGTCCGGTGCTCATCGCGCTCGCGGTGGCGGCCCGACCGGTGCCGCTGCCCGCGGAGGGGAAAGCGTTCCTGGTCGCCGCGGCGGCGATCGCGCTGTCGTTCACGGCGGGTTGGGCGTTGACCGCGAGAACCCGCCTCGGCCGGTTCTTCCGATTAACCGGACGTTCGTCGCTATTTCGGAAACAATGGGCCCGTGCGGTTATCGGGGGCAATGTCCGGGCACCGGTGCTCACGTGGTGGGAACCTCGGACGGGTGACCCGGTCGCGACACCCGGTGGTTTCCACACCGTGGGACACCAGGGCATACCCGGGACGGGGACGGGCCCCTCGGTGTGGGAGACTTCGCGTCATGGCTCCTCTTCGCTTCGCCCTGCCCAACAAGGGCTCGTTGAGTGCTCCCGCGGCGCAGATGCTGGCCGAAGCTGGTTACCGGGTGAACAGGTCCGGCCGCGAGCTCATCGTGGCGGACCCGGCAAATGATGTGCAGTTCTTTTTCCTGCGTCCCCGCGACATCGCGGTGTACGTGGGCGAGGGGTCGTTGGACGTCGGCATCACCGGTCGTGATCTGCTGCTCGATTCCACCGTGTCCGCGAAGGAAATCCTGCCGCTGGGCTTCGGCCGGGCGTCGTTCTACTTCGCGTCCAAGCCGGGCGGCATCCACGACGCCCCGGGCCTGGAGGGCAAGCGGATCGCGACCAGCTACCCGAACCTGGTCGAGCACCACCTGGCCGACCTCGGCATCAAGGCCCACCTCGTGCGGCTCGACGGCGCGGTGGAGACCGCGGTGGAGCTCGGCGTGGCCGACGCGATCGCCGACGTGGTCGAAACCGGCATCACGCTGAAGACCTCCGGCCTGGAGACGTTCGGCTCCCCGATCCTCAGGTCCGAGGCCGTGCTGATCCAGGGCGACACGGTCGCGGACGCGCCGGACGCGGTGCGCGCGGTCGAGATCCTGCACCGCCGGCTGCAGGGCGTGCTGATCGCCCGCCGGTACGTGATCCTCGACTTCGACTGCCCGGTCGAGGCGCAGGACGAGGCCTTCAAGCTGGTGCCCGGCATCGAGTCCCCGACCGTGTCGCCGCTGGCCCGCGAGGGCTGGGTGGCCGTCCGCTCGCTCGTGCCGCGCGACGACGCCCCGTTCATCATGGACGAGCTGTGGCGCGTGGGCGCGCGCGCGATCCTGGTCAGCTCCCTGGACACCTGCCGCATCTAGCACGACCACCCCGGACTCCACGTTTTCGCACGTCAGCGCGTGCGGACACGTGGAGTTCGGTGCGTCGGAGGACGGGAACGGCCCGCGTGGTCGACAGGTGCTACCCGGCGCAGCCGGACCCGACCCGATCTGGCCGGCCCCGGCGGTCCTACCGCGAGGCCCGCCGCCCTCGACCACGCCCGTCGTCGACGGTCGGCCCGAAACAACTCCTTTGTCCCACGCGCCTCGCCCCCTATGCTTCTGGGAGCGCTCCCAGATTGCGGGAGCCGGTGCCCCGCCAACGGTGGTGAAGGGACAGGACGACGTGAGGTTGTTGCTGCTCGTCTCGCTGCTGGCGCTGGGCCTCGTGCCACCGGCCGCCGCGGCGGCCCCGGCGGAGTGGGTCCAGGCCGAGGGCGGCACGCTGTCCGGCGTCGTGGTCGAGACGACCGTGGAGGGCTTCACCGGCGCGGGGTACGTCACCGGGTTCGACGAGGCCGCGGACAACCTGACCATCACCATCCCGGATAGCCCCGGCGGCCTGCACGACCTCACCATCCGCTACGCCGCGCCCTACGGCCCGAAGCGGACCGCGGTCTCGCTCAACGGCACCCCCGTCGGTGAGGTGGCGCTGGCCGAGAGCGCGGGCTTCACCGAGGCCACCGGCGCGAAGCTGCTGCTGGCCGAGGGCGACAACACGGTCACCTTCGGCACGGGCTGGGGCTGGTACCTGCTCGACGCGATCAGCGTCACGCCGAGCGCGCCGTCCGCACCGGGCGTCCACGAGGCCGAGGACGGGCAGCTGAACGGCGTGGTCGTCGAGTCGAGCGTGGCGGGC
>NZ_JBFAAX010000958.1:0-2062 GCF_040639995.1 Actinosynnema sp. NPDC023658
GCGCCGAACACCACGCCCATCACCCGCCCCTGCGGGTCGACCAACGGGCCGCCGGAGTTGCCGCTGCGCACCTTCGCCCGGACCGTGCGTCGGACAGCAGCGGGCGCACGCGGGACCACGCGCCGTCCGCGCCGACCAGCAGGTCGGTCGTCGCGGTCGAGCCGTCGGCGAACACCAGCTCGTGCCTGCCGTCTCCGATCGGCCGGATCGCGGTGACCTTGTGCCCCCACCGGACCGCGCCGGGCGGGAGCGAGTCGAGCAGGATGCGCCGCAGGTCGCCGCGGAGCACCTCGGGCCGACCGCCGGTGCCGTCGTCGGGTTGGTCGAGCAGGACGGTCGCGTCCGGGGCGAGGACCCGGGCGGCCTCCGCGCCTTGACGGACATGGGCGAGGAATTCGTCGTACAGCCCGGCCTCCTTCAGCGCGAGCTGCCCGTTGTGCTCGTGGATGTCGAGCTGGCCGCCCTGGGTGCGGGCCCCGGCCGAGGCGTCGGCCTCGTAGACGGTGGCGGTGATGCCGTGGACGTGCAGGACGCGGGCGAGCGTCAGCCCGCCGAGACCCGCGCCGATGATCGTGACCGATGTGCCCATGGTGGACCCCTCGCTGTCGGGAGATGTCTGGAACGGCGTTCCAGAGCTCTAGGTTGGAACACCGTTCCAGACATGTCAAGATGGGGTGCATGACGACCAGGCCGGAGCGACGCGAGGACGCACTCTCCCGGGAACGCATCGTCGGCGCGGCCGTCGAGCTGCTCGACCGGAAGGGCGAGGGCGGGTTGACCTTCCGCGCGCTCGCCGCGCACCTGGAGACCGGTCCCGGCGCGATCTACTGGCACGTGGCCAACAAGAACGAGCTGCTCACCGCCGCCACGGACGCCGTCCTCGCCCCCGCGATGACCGCCGAGGTCACCGGCACACCGCAGGAGGTGGTCCGGGCGGTCGCGCTCGGCGTGTTCGACGCGATCGAGGCGCACCCCTGGGTCGGCGCCCAGCTCTCCGCCGACCCGACGCAGCCCGCGGTGCTGCGGATCTTCGAGCGCGTCGGGCAGCAGGTCCGGGCGCTCGACGTCCCCCCGTCCGCCTGGTTCACCGCGGCGTCCGCAGTGCTGCACTTCGTCCTCGGCGGCGGCGCCCAGAACGCCGCGCTGGCCCGGACGCTGCGGGACACCACGAACCGGACCGACTACCTGGAGGCCGTGGCGGCCGCGTGGGCGGACCTCGACCCCGACGAGCACCCGTTCACCCGCGCCGTCGCGGCCGAGCTGCGCGACCACGACGACCGCGTGCAGTTCCTCGACGGCGTCGACCTGATCCTGGCGGGCATCGCCGGGCTCCGGTGAGCACCCGCCGGGACCGGGTCGCACCCCCGGCGCTCACCGCGATTCCGGGGACGGGTGGCGCTTCGGGTCACCATCGGCCGATCCCGCCACCTCGCGTAGGCTGCCCGGTGTGGCTGTCCGTGGGCGCTCGGGGGATGAAGTGCGGGTTTCCCGGATCGCGGACCTCGCCGGGGTGTCCGCCTCCACCGTGTCGAAGGTCATCCACGGCCGTCGTGGCGTCTCCAGCGACACGCGCAGGCGCATCGAGGAGCTGATCCGCGAGCACGGCTTCCAGAAGAACGAGAAGACCGAGGCGGTCCCGATCGTCGAGGTCGTCTTCCAGTCCCTCGACAGCCTGTGGGCGTTGGAGATCATCCGCGGCGTCGAGGAAGCGGTCCGCCCGCACGGCCTGGCCGTGACCCTGACCGAGATGCAGGGCGGTCACACCCCCGAGAGCGCGTGGGCGCGGCAGATGCTGGCCCGCAGGCCGGTCGGCGTCGTCGCGGTCTCCGCCGAGTTCAGCGAGGCCCAGCTGGCGCAGCTCGGCAGCCGCGCCATCCCGCTCGTGGCGCTCGACCCGACCGGGGAGCCGACCCACCCGATCCCGTCGGTCGGCGCGACGAACTGGAACGGTGGCCTGGTCGCCACCCGCCACCTGATCGGGCTCGGCCACCGCCGCATCGCGAGGGTCAACGGTCCGTCGGAGTTCCTGTGCTGCCGCGCCCGCCTCGACGGCTTCCGCGCC
>NZ_JBFAAX010000959.1:0-2059 GCF_040639995.1 Actinosynnema sp. NPDC023658
GGCCGAGCTCGGAGAACACCAGGTCGACGTCCATGGGGTGCAGGCGGAAGGTCCGGCTGGCGCGGTGCACGGTGACCATGCGACCGCGCGCGGCGAGCTCGGCCAGCGCGGCGGCCACGTCGAGATCCCGTGCGATCGGCCGCAGCACCGAGGTGACGGCCTCGGCGGTGCTCGGCCGCCCGAAGACCGCGAGCACGTCCAGCACGAGCCGCGCCTCGTGGCCGAGCCGGCGGAAGCCGTCCTGGGCGAGGTTCGCGACCATGTCGCCCCGGACGGCGTAGGTGTCGAGCAGGTCTTCGAGCGTGGGCAGGGTCAGGTAGTCCTGGACCAGCGCGCCGAAGACCAGTTCGATGGCCCGCGGCACGCCGTGCACCCGGCGGACGGCTTGTTCGAGGTCGAGGTCGGACATCAGGTGCAGCCCCGCCTCGCCGTCGCGGTCCAGCTCCCGCAGCAGGGCGACGCCGTCGCTCGGCGGGAGGCCGTCGTCGAGGAAGATCCGCGCTTCGTACCGCCGCACCGCCGGCGGCAGGGCGATCGGCACCTGCGTGGTGACCAGCAGCCGGACCAGGTGGCGCGCGCGGAACAGCACCTCGAAGAAGTCGCGCAGGTCCCCGTCGGCCGGCTCGCCCACGTCGGTGAGGCGGTCCTCGACGTTGTCGAGCACCAGCAGGCACCTGCGCTCGGTGAACGCGTCGAACAGCGTGGTGACCTTGTCCATCACCGCGCGCGAGCCGGTCCACGCGGACAACAGCTCCTCCTCGGCGGCGCCGCCCAGCAGCCGGGCGCAGTCCAGGTAGATGCGCTCCAACGACAGGCCGCTCGTGCGGCTGCTGATGTTCGCGATCAGCCAGGGGACGTCGCCGCCCTCGATGCGCGTCACGATCCGCGCGGCCAGGGCGCTCTTCCCGATGCCGCGACGCCCGACGATCGTCACCATCCGGGTGCGGTCGTCGGTGAGCGAAGCCAGCACCTCGTCCTGCTGTCGCGACCTGTCCTTGAACGTCTCCAGGCCGTAGGCGACCGGTGTGCCCACCACTCGCACAGGGCTGTCGGCGGCTGCTGCCACTGTGGCTCCACTCGACGGTCCCGGTAACGCGGGAGGGGTGGTCGGGTAAGAAGAAGGCATCCAGTCTCCCAGTTGCGCGCACCGGACGCAGCCACCGATTTCGCACGGTTTCCCAGGAGTGTGCCGATGTCGCGGGGAATAGTCACAGCCATCGCCGCCACCGCGTTCGGCCTGGCCCTGGTGGTCTGGGGGTGGGTGCTCCAGGGTCGGGACTACGTGCCCGCCCTGCTGCTGGAGATCGGGGCCTCCGTGGGCCTCGCGGTCCCGTTGATCGCGCTGAACCGGATGACGGAGAAGCGGGTGCGCCGCACCGAGGAGCACCTGGCCGACGTGCGCGAACGGGTGCGGGAGACCCAGGACCGGCTCGACGACCTCGGTGAGGTCACCCGCGACAGCCTGCTGGACCGGCACCGGCGCCGCGAGTCCCTCCTCCAGCAAGCCCTGCGGACGCCCACGCCGGACCGGCTGGCGGTGCTCCTGCGCGAGCTGGCCTCGATCAACGCGACGGACGCCGACGGGGTCAGGACGCGATTACCGGGGACGACCCGGTGGCTGCGCTTCACCACGACCGGCGACGAGGGCGGCCTGCGCGTCGTCGAGGAACGGCGTGACGGCACGGAGGTCGCCGCCGCGCGCTGGTCGAGGGGTGAGCGGGTCCACCTGGTCGCGAGCGCCCTCAAGTGCGACGACGACCGGTTCGAAGCGGGGTGCCGGGCGGTCGTGAAGACCCTGATGACCGCCTTGGCGGCGCGGGTCGGTGAGGCGGGGCTGAACCTCGGGCCGGTGATCGAGGTGCCGAACGAGCAGTGGGCGATCTGCAGCGACGGCCTGCGGTGCACGCAGCGCTACGTGCACCTGACGGTCGACCAGCTGCTCGACTCCCACCAGGACTGGCGCAGCCACACGCTCGGCAAGCCGTGGGTGGACCGGGAGATGTTCCTGGACGCCTACCAGATCGCCTCGGAACTGCTGGCCACCCGGCGGCGGTCGAAG
>NZ_JBFAAX010000960.1:0-2057 GCF_040639995.1 Actinosynnema sp. NPDC023658
GGGGGGGGCGTCGGTCGTGCCGTCGGAACGCACGTAGGCGCGGACCAGCTCGTGCGGTGCGCGGGGATCGGGCAGGGGTGCGGACCCCGCGCACGTCACCGCCTCCGGCAGGACGTCGGTCAGCTCGGCGCCCAGGTCGCCGTCCGCGGCGGACACCACGACCCGGGCCAACCCGGGCGGGCAGCGGCGGGCCAGCAGCGCCACGAACTCCAGCGTCGTCGGTTCGGCGGCGTGGACGTCCTCGAACACCAGGCACAGGGGCGGCAGGCCGGCCTCCGCCCGGGCGCGGGCGTGCGCGACCAGGAACGTCACGACGCCCTGGCTCATGCAGCGGACCATCTGCGCGCCGTAGAAGCGGGTGCGCTGGTCGAACGGCGCCTCGTCGGCCAGCGTCGGCGGCGGGTCCCCGATCAGCGCGGCCAGCTCGGGGATGCCGTAGAGCAGTTCGCCCCGGTGCGCGTCGACCAGTCCGGGGTGGCGGGCCAGGGCGTCGGGCAGCACGGCGCGCAGCAGGTCGTCCACGCCGGTGTACGGACCGCGCAGCCGGTGGTGGCAGCCCACCACCACGGGGTCGGCGCCGTCGAGGAGGTCCGCCAGGAGGCGTTGCCGGTCGGCACGCCGCCCGCCGCGGACGAGGAGGTGCCT
The DNA here is from genome assembly GCF_040639995.1 of Actinosynnema sp. NPDC023658. Classification (NCBI taxonomy): domain Bacteria; kingdom Bacillati; phylum Actinomycetota; class Actinomycetes; order Pseudonocardiales; family Pseudonocardiaceae; genus Actinosynnema; species Actinosynnema sp. NPDC023658. The sequence goes on from NZ_JBFAAX010000960.1 coordinate 646, forward strand.
GGTGTCGGGGGCGGTCATGCTCGTTCTCCTTCCGGGACCGGTGCGGGGGAGGCGGGGGAGCGGCGCTTGCGCCGGGCCAGGTGGGCCACCAGCAGGAGCTGGCCGACGTTGATCGCCAGCGACACGACCGCGTCCCAGAAGTACAGGTCGTACCGCCCGCCGGTGAGGTTGCGGCCGATGATCCCCGCGTAGCTCACGACGATCGGCAACGAGCCGAAGACCATGAGCGCGAGCATCACCGCCACGCCCAGCACGATGAACGGCCCGTACCAGCGGCCCGCCCGGCGGTCGTGCTCGGTCCACCGCTCCTCGTCGACCACCCGCTCGGGTCGGCCCAGCAGCCGCCACCACCGGTTGCGCAGCAGGGCGACGCTCGCCTCGTGCAGGTCGTGGCAGCGCAGGGCGGTGGCGAACACGTAGTACAGGTCGGTGCGCAGGTAGAGCTGGAACTGCCAGACGAGCCGCATCACCACGGTGAACCCCAGCGCCACGCAGATGGCGCCGAACAACGACAGCGCGCCGTCCGCGCCGCGGGTGGCGTGCGCCAGCAGGCCGAGGCCGGCCAGGGCGACGACGTCGACCGCCATGCCGGACAGGAACGGCAGGTACCGCTTGGCCGCGGGAACGCTGAACAGGCCGTTCATGCTCGTCTCGAAGACCACGTACAGGTACCGGTTGCTCATGCCGAGCCGACTGGGCAACCCGAGCCTGCGCCCCGCGAGGGTGTGGAATCCCTCGTGCAGGAAGATCAGCGGCAGTTGGCCGAACGTGATCACCAGCTGCACCACCAGGGTGGAGCCGCTGAAGAAGAACTGGCCCGGGTCCGGCACCACGTCGTGGTGCTCGGCGCCCACGACCAGCCAGGCGGCCGTGACGGCGGCGTACAGCAGCCACGCCCACGGCGAGAACGCCACCCGGCCCAGCCACCGGAAGCGCACCGGCCCGGTCACGACGGCGTCGCCGCCCTCGCGCACGAACCCCAGCTCCCGCACGGCTTCGAGGAAGTCGTCGACGTCCACGGCCTCGCCGAACTCGGTCTCGTACCAGTCGGCCGCCGCCGCGGGGCTGTGCCCGTCGGCCATCCGCCGCAGCAGCGCGGCGCCGTCGGCGGGCAGCACGGCGTACGCGCCGGTGTCCAACCGGCCGACCACGACCTCCTCGCCCTCGGGGACGAAGCTCAGGTCGTGGAACAGCACCGGCGTCTCGGCCATGTGAACCCTCCCCGCGGGAGGGGCCGCGCACCGGAGCGCGCGGCCCGATCCGTTCGGTCCGTCAGGCCTCGATGCTGTACGGGCACTTGCAGGTGGCCGTGGTCAGGCGCACGTCGCCCGTCCGGCGGACGGTGATCTTCTTCATCTTCGTCGTCGTCTTCACGGGTTTCTCCGTGTGACCGACGGTGATTTTCTTTATTA
>NZ_JBFAAX010000961.1:0-2054 GCF_040639995.1 Actinosynnema sp. NPDC023658
ATCATGTCGAAGTGGCGGAGCCGCAGCTCCAGCGCGTTGGCCAGCGCGTCGACCGCGGCCTGCTGCAGCTCGGGGGTGTCGCAGTAGCGGCGCAGCAGCTCGCGCGCGGCGGCGGCGTGCTCGTCCTCCAGCTCGCTGACGGCGGTGTCGCCCTCGTCGGCCGAGGCGTGGTGCACGAAGAACTCGTACCCCTTCTCCGGCAGGCCGTAGACGTCGCGCATCACCGAGAGCATGCTCTTGCCGCCCTTGTCCACGATCGGCGGCTGGCCCTCCATCAGCAGCAGCACCGACGCGACGCCCTGGGTGAAGTGGGTCCCGGTGTTGCAGACCCGCACGTTGTGCTCGATGACCGCCGCGGTCTCCGGCACGACCGGCGCGGCGGCCAGCTCGTCGGCGGTGACGCCGACCGCCGCACCGAAGTCGGCGAACGTGTCCAGGTGGCGGCCGGAGTCCGACAGCCTGCCGGTCTCCTCCTCGTAGATGTTCTCCACGAGCAGGACGCGCAGCCGGTAGTCCTCCACCCGTGAGGCGATGCCCAGGATGTTGCGGGTCCAGAAGTTCTTGATGGGCCAGCGGTGCAGCACGAAGTCGTGCAGCAGCCGCTGGGTGGCCTTGCCGGCGAGGATCGTCTGGTAGAGCTCGCTGGTCATCTTCTTGCGCTCGCTGATCATGCGGTCGAGCTGCGCGACGAAGTCACTCATCGCCACCCCTGTCGTCGTTGGTGAGTTCGGCGAACGGTCGTCCTCGACCGGTCAGTGCCAGGATCGTCGCGTCGAGCCCCTCGGCCGCGACCATGTCGGAGAAGTGGGCCGTGCCGTCCATGTTCACGTCGAGCAGCCCGGTGACCACGGTCTTCGAGCCGCCGTCCGCGATCATCCGCAGCTGCGTGGCCAGCGTGGTGCGGTCGGCGGCGATCGGGTCGAGCCGCAGCCGCGCGCCGTGCCGCACGATCAGGTGCGCGACGATGACCTCCAGCCGGAGGTTGCCGCCACCCTTGCCGATGCCGGCGATCGACGCGTCCAGCGCGGTCGCGCCCGCCGCCAGCGCGGTCGTCGCGTTGATGAACGCCAGCCCGAGGTTGTCGTGCGCGTGGAAGCCCACGGGCACGGGGCTCGCGCTGACCGCCGCGCCCACCCGCTCGGACACCGAGTCGGGGTCGAGGCTGCCGTTGGAGTCCGCGAGGTAGATGATCTGCGCCCCGGCGTTCGCGCAGGCCTTGACGGCCACGGCGATCCCCTCGGGGTCGCGCTCGCTGACCCGCGTCAGGTTCATCGCCACGTCCAGGCCCGCCGCGCGCGCCGCCGCGACGTACGGCTCGGCCGCCTCGACCGACCCGCCCATGACGAGCACCCGCACCATGGCGACGCCCCGGTCGGGAAGTTCCGCGAGGCGTTCGACCGGCACTTCGCCGGGGCGCACCATCACGGCGAGGTCCGGCCGCCCGGTCACGGTGGCGAGCGCGTCGAGGTAGGCGGGCGGGCAGCTTGCCGTCGGCCGCTGCGGGTGGTGCGTGCCCCGGAGATAACCGATTTCCGCGTACGGAATACCGGCGGCACCGACGGCGCGCACGATCGACTCGGCTTCGTACGTGGTCCAGCTGTGGTCGTTGAAATAGCCGCCGTCGCGCAAGGTGACATCAAGAAGAATTGGTGATAAATCCACGTTCACCGCGCAGCCCCGCTGCGCGAAAAAGCCTCGGCTGTGAACAGCAAAATCAACCGCCCCCTCGATTGAGCGCTTTGATAGCTGACTTGAGCCTAACCGGTGGCCGTCCCGCGTGGCAACCTTTTCGTCACACCACCTGCGGTCACTGAGCCGATTGTCGTACCGTCAATACGCCGACGCGTCGGCGCAATTCGACGTTTCGACGCCAGGTCGCGGACTACTCCGTGACCAGCGGGTACAGGGAGGCGACCAGCAGCAGCGCCATCGTCACGTTCAGGGCGCGCCCCCACAGCGCGCGGTCCCGAACGCCAGGTCGTGCGCCTCCACCAGGCACACCGACAGGCCGCGCGACGCGGCGTCGAGCGCGACACCGGCACCGGTCACCCCGC
>NZ_JBFAAX010000962.1:0-2053 GCF_040639995.1 Actinosynnema sp. NPDC023658
CACGCCCAGGTCCTCGAACACGGCCTCGATGACGAAGTCCGCGTCGGAGAACGCCGCCTTGTCCAGCGACCCCGTGACGAGCGCCTTGAGCCCGTCCCCGTCCACCACGACCAGCCTGGCGTGCTCGCCGTCGGGTTCGCGCCAGGTCGTGAAGGACCGGCCACCCGCCCGCACGGGGGCGGTGATGTGGTCGAACGCCGTCAACGCGTGCAGGTCGGCCAGGATCGCCGGGCCCGACGTCCACCCGGCGCGCGCCCGGTCGAACGCCGCGTCCTGCTCCGCGCACCACCGGGTGGTCTCCGGGGCGGCGGGGTCCTCCAGCACGCGGTACGGGTCGGGCACCTCCCGGTCCCCGACCCGTTCGACCGTGTCACCGCGCGGTGGTGAAGACGCGCTGACCGCATTGCCTCCGTGCATCGGCCCCTCCAGCCTCTCCGGTGTCCCGGCACGCGCCACGCGGACGGGCGGCACCGGTTGCCGATGATGGCCGTGCACCCCCCGGGTGGACAGGGCCGTCCGGGGCACGGGCGATCAGCGGAGCCGCCGGCTCAGTGACCGCCGAGCGGCGTCGTGGCGACGCCCGTCGTCAGGTGGGTCCGCAGGAACCCGGCGATCTCCGCGCGTGCGGCCTTCGCCTGCGGCACCAGGTTCGGCATGCTGAGGAACGCGTGGGTGGCACCGCGGTGCTCGGTGAGCCGCGCCGGCGTCCCGGCCTCGCGCAACCGCTCGGCGTAGCGGCGACCGTGGTCGGCCACCGGGTCGATGGTCGGCACCACCACGAGCGCCGGAGCGAGCCCGCTCAGGTCGTCCACGCGCAACGGCGACAGCGGCAGGGGATCCGTGCCCGGTGGCACGCTCAGCCGGAGGAAGAACCGCATCCGCGCCGCGGTCAGGGTGGGGCTGTCGGCGTGCTCGACCATCGAGGCGTGGTCCATCGCCGTGCCGGACACGTCCAGCGCGGGGTTGACCAGCACCTGCGCCCGCAGCGGCAGGCCGAGCTCGCGGGCCCGGATCGCGGCCGACGCGACCACCAGCCCGCCGGTGCTCTCACCGACGACCGCGATCCGCGCCGGGTCGACCCCCCACCGCCCGGCGTGCCGCACGACGTGTCGCAGCACGTCCCAGCCGTCGTCGACGAGGTCCGCCAGCGGCGTCCCCGGCGCGAGGAGCCGGTGCTCGACGGAGACGACCAGCGCGGGCAGGCGTGCCGCGAGGTGGCTGTTCACCCAGTCGCACTGCACCGCCGTGCCGGCGAACCCACCGCCGCGCACGTGCAGCACGAGCGGCAAGGCGTCCCCGCCGACGTGCTTCGACGGCCGGTGCACCCGGACCCGCAGCACCCGGTCGGGCAACGCCACCTCCTGCCAGGTGATCTCGGCGCGGCGGTCCGGGAACCCGGTGAACAACCGCGCCGCGCGGGACGACACCCGGCGGTTCGCCGCGTCGGCGACGGCGGCCAACTCCTGGTCGGTGATGGTCGACCAGTCGGGCTCCTTGGTCAGGGCGCTCAACAACCGGACACCCCGCGACGGGCGGTCAACACCGTTCACGCCTACCCCCAGAGGACTTCGCGCAATTCCGCTACCGATAGTATCGATACCGATCGTAGCGGAACTCGATATCGTGTGGCCATGACCCCGGCGACCACTCCCGGCCGACCACCCGGCCGCCCGCGCGCGGGCATCGACCACGCGGTGTTCGCCGCGACGCTGCGCTCGGTCCACGAGCTCGGCTACGCGGGCGCGACGATGGATCGCATCGCGGCGGCGGCGGGCGTCGCGAAGACCACGCTCTACCGCCGGTGGCCGTCGAAGGGCGCGTTGATCACCGACTGCCTCCTCGACGCGCTGGGCGAGGCACCGCTGGAGGGCGCCGACCGCGAGGAGGTCGTGCCCGCGGTCATCCGCTGGTTCGCCGCGCGGCTCACCGAGCCGGGGCTGGGCGCGGCCTTCGCCGGCGTGTTCGTCGACGCGGTCAGCGACCCGGCCCTGCGCGAGGTGCTGTCCACGCGGTTGCAGGCCCCGTACCTGGAGGTGCTCCAGGACCTGCTGGG
>NZ_JBFAAX010000963.1:0-2042 GCF_040639995.1 Actinosynnema sp. NPDC023658
CGGCTGGTCGGGTGTCGCGGACGGCAGGTGGTTCAAGCGGTTGGCCCGGCACGTGCGGGGGTGTCCGGTGTGCGCGGTGGCCGGCGCTCCGCGCACCCGGTCCGAGCACTTGGCGGTGGCGATCGGGGTGCTCACCGCGTCCACGGCGCTGCCGCCGACGGCGCTGTCGACCACGGGGCTCGCGCACTGGGTGGTCGCACGTCTGCCGCCGAAGGTCGCGGTGGTGGCGTCGCCCGTCGTGGCCGCCGCGGTGGCGCTCACGGTGTGGATCACGCCGATGGCCGCGGACACGCCCCTGGACGGCGTCACGATCCCGACGGACTCCGCCGGCCCGGCCGCCTACTACGTCTCACCCACCGGCGACGACACGGCCGCGGGCACCGAACGGGCGCCGTTCGCCACGCTCGGTCGCGCGGTCTCGGTGGTCGAGCCGGGGCAGACGATCTACCTGCGCGGCGGCACGCACCGGGCGAGCGCCCCGGTGGACATCACCACCAGCGGCACGCCCGACCGGCGCATCACGTTGACGGCTTTCCCTGGTGAGCACGCCGTCCTGGACGCCACCGGCACGCCCGGCGACCGGCCGTTCATCGTGCAGCGGGCGGCGCACTGGACGGTGCGGGGCCTGGAGATCACCGGGGCCGCGAGCACCGCCTACTCGTGCGAGTCGTGCCGCGGCACGGTGTTCGAGGGCCTCGCGGTGCACGACAACCAGGGCACCGGGCTGCGCCTCTCGGGCCCCGGCACGTCCGACAACCGGGTGCTCGACAGCGATTTCCACCGCAACGCCGACATCGCCGGGCGTGAGGCGGACGGTCTCGCGATCGGTCCGGGTGACGGCACGGGCAACGTCGTGCGCGGCTGCCGCACGTACCACAACCTGGACGACGGGCTGGTCGTCGAGGACTTCACCGACCCGGTCACGGTGGACTCGACCTGGTCCTACGGCAACGGCATCAGCCGCTGGTCGCCGGTGCGGCCCACCGGTTCGGGGCACGGGTTCGACCTGGGCCGGACGGGTGCGCACGTGGTCACCCGCAGCGCCGCCTGGAAGAACAACGGCCACGGCTTCACCTCCGACGGCACGACCGGCAAGCAGTTCACCGCCGACAGCGCGTTCCGCAACGCGGAGGACGGTTTCGTGCTGGGTGGGACGGCCTCGACGGTCCGCCGGAGCCTCTCCCTGGGCAACAAGGTCCAGGTGGTGCCCGAGCGGAAGGTGCCGGAGGAGGGCAACACCTGGGACGGTCCGGGCTGGGACGCGCGGGTGCTGCGCGAACTCGACCCGGCCACGGCGGAGGGTCCGCGCCGGGCGGACGGTTCGCTGCCCGTCACCGCCTTCCTGACCAACACCAGGGACGGCGCGGTGGGCGCACCCATGACGACCGACCGGTGACCCACCCGCACCGCGGGTGCCCGGCGCGGGGCGATGCCGAGCCGGTCCCCACCCCCCTGGTTCGGGACCGGCTCGGCGCAAGGCGGTCGTCACCCCCCGGTGGACAGCCTTTTCCGGAGTCGCGAAGTCCTCTCGGACATCGCCGTTCACTTCTCCGGAATACGTCTAGTGTGCCATTTCCGAGCGCAGGTCCACCATTGGCGTTTCCGCCAGGCAGGAACCGTCGCACCGACGGTTCTCCGCGCCCGCCCTCCATTCGACGAACGCGACCGCGGCACCGACCCTCGACGCGACACCGAGTTTCAGGATGATCTTGCCGACGTGCGCGCGAACGGTCCGTTCGCCGATGCCGAGGTGGTGCGCGATTTCCCGGTCGGTCTTGTCGCGCGCGATCACCTCGAGCACTTGGAGTTCCCTTTCGCTGAGTGCCGAGAAAGTGGGCGTCATCCTCAAGTGCATGGTTCCTCCCCCACTGGAGCGGGTCGATCGGGGCCGCCGTCCGGTCAGCGGTGCGCGGAACCGGCCCGGTTCGCGTCGTCCCAGCCGTCCAGCCCGATCACGGCGGGCGCCGCGACGACGTCCTCGGTGGTCAGGACGCTGTTCCGGGACGGGAGGTGGTGCCGGGGTTCGGACTCGTCGCGCCGGT
>NZ_JBFAAX010000964.1:0-2040 GCF_040639995.1 Actinosynnema sp. NPDC023658
CGCCGCTCGGGTGCTCGCGGTGTGCAGGAGGCCGTCGCGCAGCTCGCCGCCGGCGGTGCGGTGGTGGTGTGGGACCCGGACCTCGAGGGTGAGGGCGACGTGGTGTTCGCGGGGGCGAACCTGCGCCCGGAGGCGTTCACCTTCCTGCTCACCCAGGTCTGCGGTCATCCGACGGTGCCGTGCGCGCCCGAGGTCCTGGAGCGGCTGGAGATCGGTCCCATCCCCGGACCGGGCGACCGGCACGGCACCCGCGCGCACGTCCCGGTGGACCTGGCCGCCGGCACCGGCACCGGGGTGTCCGCGGCCGAGCGCGCGGCCACCGTCCGCCGCCTCGCCGACCCGCGCGCTGTTCCGGGCGACTTCATCGGGCCGGGCCACGTCTTCCCGCTCGCCGCGCGTCCCGGGGGGCTCGTCGAGCGCGGTGGCCACACCGAGTCCACCGTCGCCCTGTGCGTGGCGGCCGGCCTGCCTCCGGTCGGGGTGTGCTGCGAGGTCATGAACCCCGACGGGACGATGGCGGGGGCCGCCGACCTGGAAGTCGCCGCGCTGCGCTGGGGCCTGCCGCTGGTCGACGTGGACGACCTCCGGAAGTACCTGTGAGCACGGCAGGGCGCGACCTCTACGACGACGACCGGTTCTTCGAGGGGTACCGCCTGCTGCGGGGTTCGGCCACCGCGATCAACGACGCCGTCGAGGGCCCCGCCCTGGAACGGGTGCTGCCTCCGGTGGCGGGCGCGGCGGTCGTCGACCTGGGTTGCGGAACCGGAGCCCTCGCACGCCGGCTGGCCGAAGCGGGAGCGGCGGACGTCCTGGCGGTGGACTCGTCCCGGCGGATGCTGGCGCTGTCCACCCCGCACCCGCGGGTCCGCCTGCTGCGCGCCGATCTGGACGAGCTCGCGCTACCCGCGTCCTCGGCGGACCTGGTCGTCAGCAGCCTCGCCCTGCACTACGTCGCGGACTATCCGGGATTGGTGCGGCGCGTCGCACGCTGGCTGCGGCCGGGCGGGCGGTTCACCTTCTCGGTCGAGCACCCCGTCTGCACCGCGGCCGACCCCATGACCGGGTGGTTGCGCACGGAGCACGGCACGGTGTGGCCGGTCGACGACTACGCGGCGGAAGGCCCGCGGACCCAGCACTGGATCATCGAGGGCGTGCGCAAGCACCACTGGCGGCTGACCACGCTGATCGGTGCGCTCCTCGCCGCCGGCCTGGAGCTGACCGACATCGACGAGCCGGTGCCGGACGTCGCGACGCACCCCGGGCTGGCCGAGCACCTCCGGCGACCACCGGTGCTGGTGCTGGCCGCCCGCCGCGGCGGCAGTGCCGGGTGAACGCCGGACGTGCACCGGCCCTCGTCGGAACGCCGCCGCCGCTTCCCAGTCCCCGTCGGGAAGGGCGATCCGCGAGAAGCTGCGCGGTGTCATCCCCGTGACGGCGTCCCTGCTCGTGCCGGCCGTCGTCGTGCCCACGGCCAACGCCGCCACCAGCAGCATCGTGGCCGAGGACGGCAGCGGAACCACACGTCCGTGCAAGCCGCCACCAACGCGGTGCCGGCAGACGGAATAGCTCGACGGCGTCCTCGCGGAACTGCTCGGGGTACTTCGACTTGCCCGACACCGGGAACATCCGTTCCCGGAGCGCGGTCCGGGAACGGCGACATCCACACCGCCTCGGGCGGCACCTGCGGCAGCCCGCGGGTGCACCGGGTGCTGCGGCGTCGGGGCGTCCGCATGTCGCGCAAGCGGGGGTCGAGCGGCTGATGCGTCAAGCCGGCCCCGAGACCGGGTGAGGGGCACTAATCGCCACACCGACAGCGGTGCGGCGGGAACCGTCGGGCATTCGGTGCGCGCGCGGAGGCCCCGCTCGGTGAGCGGGGCCTCGGTGCTGCTGGGACTCAGCCGACCGGCGGGGACATCACGAACCAGTTGAAGCCCTCGACCAGCGGCTTGTTCTGGTCGGCGTACTCGGTGCCGGCGAGCTCCCACCGCTCGACCGTGCGGTAGGTGCCGGGCTGCAGGCTCTCGTCGGCCGGCGACGACT
>NZ_JBFAAX010000965.1:0-2038 GCF_040639995.1 Actinosynnema sp. NPDC023658
GGTCCAGTTGCCGAAGTCGTAGCCCTGCACCGAGCCGGGGCCGCCGGTCCACAACGTCTTCTCGTTGAGCTGGATGCGCTCCCGCGCCACGGTGCCGAACACGCCGCCGCCGAGGGCGCCGCTGCCGATGGGCAGCGACTGGCCCTCCCAGTCGGCGGCGGGCTCGTCGTACCAGAGCGTGAGCGATCCTGGTTCCACCCGGGCCACCGCCTGCTCCGCTTCCGGGACGGCGACGCCCGGGGCCAGGCCCAGGACGACGGCCGCCGCCACACTGCCGCGCATGTGTTGCACGCTCCTCCCACGAGCGACGCCCCATCCCCGCGGGCGGCGGTCGCGGCCGGTGGCGACGATAACAAGACCTCCGAGCAATCGGAACCCCCATCACGCGACCAGACCCGATATGCCGTAGTGAAGCGGTCCTGAACATCGATACATCGGATGCTTGTCGGAGTTCCGGAGGGATGAACGGGACCTGCCACCACGGCCGGCGTGCCCCTGACCGGGTGGATTGACGCGTGCACGCCCGGGAAGCCCAAGGGGACGCCGAGTCGGAGGAGCCGGGCCGTGGAGGGTGACATCGAGCTGCGCGTGGACGGCCGTCGCCGGCGGTTGCGGGTGGACACCAGGACGACCCTGCTGGACGCGTTGCGCGACGGGGTCGGGGCGACCGCGCCGAAGAAGGGCTGCGACCGCGGTCAGTGCGGCGCCTGCACGGTCCTGCTCGACGGCCGGCGGGTGATCACGTGCCTGGCGCTCGCGGTGGCGCACGACGGGGCGGAGGTCACCACGGCCGAGGGGCTCGCGGACGGCGGGCGGCTGCACCCGGTGCAGGAGGCGTTCCTGGAGCGGGACGCGTTGCAGTGCGGGTTCTGCACACCGGGCCAGGTCTGCTCGGCCGTGGGAGTGCTGGACGAGGTGCGGTCCGGCCACCCGAGCGCGGTCACGGCCGACCTGGACGGGCCGGTGGAGCTGACCGACGAGGAGGTCCGCGAGCGGATGAGCGGCAACCTGTGCCGGTGCGGCGCTTACGTCGCCATCGTGGCCGCGGTGCGGGACGGTGCGCGGTGAACCCGTTCGACTACCGGCGCGCGCCGGACGCGGAGGCCGCGGTCGCCGCCGCGTCGGGACGGGCCGGGGTGGCGTTCCTCGCCGGCGGCACGAACCTGGTGGACCACCTGCGGCTCGGCGTCGCCGCGCCCGAGGTGCTGGTCGACATCACCCGGCTGCCGCTGGACTCGGTGCAGGAGCTGCCCGACGGCGGGCTGCGGGTCGGCGCGACCGTGCGCAACGCCGACCTGGCCGCGCACCCGGTGGTGCGGCGGGACTACCCGCTGCTGGCGCGAGCGCTGCTGTCGGGCGCGTCCGGGCAGATCCGCAACCTGGCGACGACCGGCGGCAACCTGCTGCAGCGCACCCGGTGCGTGTACTTCCAGGACCTGTCGACGCCGTGCAACAAGCGCGAGCCGGGCACCGGGTGCTCGGCGGTCGGCGGCTACACGCGGCACCACGCGATCCTGGGCGCGTCCGCGCACTGCGTGGCCACGCACCCCTCGGACATGGCGGTGGCGATGGCGGCCCTCGACGCGCGGGTGAACGTGCTCGGCCCGGCGGGGCCGCGGGTGGTGCCGCTGCTGGAGCTGCACCGGTTGCCGGGCGACGAGCCGCACCGCGACACCGTGCTGTCGCCGGCGGACCTGATCACGTCGGTGGACCTGCCGCCGTTGCCGCCGGGTGCGCGCTCGCTGTACCGGAAGGTGCGCGACCGGGCGTCGTTCGCGTTCGCGCTGGTGTCCGTGGCGGCCGTGCTGCGGGTGGACCGCGGTGTGGTGCGGGACGTGCGGATCGCGCTGGGCGGCGTGGCGCACAAGCCGTGGCGGGCGCGGCGGGCGGAGGACCTGGTGCTCGGCTCGCCGGCCGACGAGGAGGGGTTCCGCCGGGCGGTCGACGCCGAGCTGGCGGGCGCGGCTCCGATGGCGGGCAACGCCTTCAAGGCGCCGCTGACCCGCAACGCGGTGGTGTCCGCGTTGCGCGAGCTGAG
>NZ_JBFAAX010000966.1:0-1504 GCF_040639995.1 Actinosynnema sp. NPDC023658
GCTCGGCTGGTCCACCAGCGCCGGTGCCGTGCTCGTGCCGCGCGCCAACGCGGCGTTGAGCCGCAAGCACCCGACGATCACCGTCACGAGCCGCGAGGGTGGCACACCAGCCCTGGTGAAGGCCCTGCGCGCGGGAACGGTCGACCTGGCGGAGCTGGCGACGGCACCGCCGTTCCGGCCGTTCGACGCCGAGTCGCCCGCGTTGCGGGTCATGACCTTGGTCGAGCGGAGCCTGCGCGTCGCCGTCCCTTCGACCCACCCCCTCGCCGCACGGGCGGCCGTGACGCAGGAGGACCTGCTCGGGCAGCGGTGGATCGCCGGCACGGGCGCGCACGAGCTGGGGGTGTGGCCGGGCCTGGCCGAACGCCCCTCGACCGCCCACACCGCCCGCGACTGGCTGGCGAAGCTGAGCCTGGTCGCGGCGGGTGCCGGCATCACCACGGTGCCCGCCACCTTCACCGCCGCCGTGCCCCCTGGCGTCCGGGTGCTCCAGGTCGTCGACTCGACCGAACAGCGCCGGGTCGTGCTGGCACGCCTGCCCGGCCCCGTCCCCGGCCCGGTCGACGCGCTGGTCCAGGTCTTCCACGCGGTCGCGGCGGACCTGACCGAGTAGCGCTCGCGACCGGGCGTGCCGCAGGGATCGGAAGAAGTCCCGGGTTGGTTCCCGGTGCCGATTCACCGCTGGGCGGCCGTCCCGTCGCAGGTCCACTGCCGGACCTCCGCACCGGGCGTGGTGACGAGGTCGTGGTCGTCCGGGCACAGGTTGCCGTGCTGGTTGCGGACGTGCGCCCGCCGGGTCGGGCTCTCCTCGCCGGAAGGTCCCGCCAGGACGGTGTCGGTCGAGACGGGCACGCCGAGGTCGGGGGTGCCGTCGGCGTTCCAGGAGATCTTCTGGACCCGCGTGGTGCGGGTGGTGCCGCAGCCCTCGGAGGCCGAGGAGTTGGCGTGGTAGGCGATCCAGGTCTCCGTGCCGTCCGGCGAGGTGAAGAACGAGGGGTGCCCCGGACCGAACACGCCGGCCGCGTCGTTGCGCTGGAAGACCGGGTCGGGGAACTTCGACCAGGACGCCGCCGCGAGCGGGTCACCACCCCGGTACTCCAGCATGCCCAGCTTGTAGTTCGGGCCGTTGCAGTGGCTGGCCGAGTAGGTCAGGAACGTGCGATCACCCCGCTGCAGCGCGAACGGGCCCTCGTTGACCGCGCCGTCCTGCTGTTCCCACGCCGACGTCGGCGCGGAGATCCGGGTGCCGAACGCCGCCGCGGTGTACGGGTTGGACAGCGGCGCGATGTAGAGCGACTGCAGCCCGTCCGCGTGGATCGCCGAGTAGGTGAGGTACAGCGCGCCGTTGAGCTTGAGCACCGCGCCGTCGATCGCCCACCCGTTGTCCGGCATCAGGTCCAGGATGCCCCGGTAGGTGTAGGGGCCCATCGGATCGGATCCGGCGCTCTCCAGCACGTGGGTGCCACGATCAACGCGCTCATGGCAGCGAGCAGCAACGCGGTCT
>NZ_JBFAAX010000966.1:1514-2038 GCF_040639995.1 Actinosynnema sp. NPDC023658
AGGACCTGGATGCCCCGGTCGGTGTTGGGCCCCATCGCTTCGGATCCGGCGCTCTCCCGCACGTGGGTGCGCCGCGGCGCACCGGACAGCTCCACGGAGAAGTAGAGGTACCAACGGTCGCCTACCTGCTCCAGGTGGGGAGCCCACATCGTGGTCCCGTCGGAGCGGAACACCAGCTGCTCCGGCGCGCTGCGCAACCCCGCGATGGTGGACGACCGCCGCATCAGCACGTCCGAGGTCGCCGTGGTTGCGACGTAGTAGTAGTTCCCGTTGTGCTGCACCAACGTCGGGTCCGCGCTGTTGGGGGCGGGCACGACCGGGTTGCTGAACGACGAGCCGGGCGCGGCCTCGGCACGCCCCTGGCTCACGACGGCCGGCGACAGCGCGGCGATGGCGACGACGACGAGCGACAGGGCTCGTCGCGCCGGAGTTCGTGGGTTGGCGAACAACAGTGGCACTCCTCGGGGATGACGCGGCCGGGTCGGCGGCGTTGTTCAGGCGCACGTCCACGCCGTCGACGCGGA
>NZ_JBFAAX010000967.1:0-1515 GCF_040639995.1 Actinosynnema sp. NPDC023658
GAGCGTCGGCGGGGACTGTCGGCACGTGGGCGCCAACGCGCACCGCGAGGAAACCACACCTCGAGATTGGAAGCACAGATGCGACAGGGAAACACTCTCCGCCGATGGTGGACGGTGATCGCCGCCGCCGCGCTCGTCCTCACCGGCACCGGCGTCGCCGACGCCGCCGGGACGGCCGGAGCCGGTGCGGCCTCGGCCGCCGTCGGCACCCTCGCGAGCACCGCCGGCTGCGGCAAGGCACCCGCGATCCAGAACGGCAACCAGTCGATCCAGAGCAACGGCAAGAGCCGCAGCTTCATCCTGAGCATCCCGGACAACTACGACAACACCCACCCCTACCGGCTGGTCTTCGGGTTCCACTGGTGGGGCGGCACCGCGAACGACGTCGCCTCGGGCGGCAGCGACGGTGACGTCTACGCGCACTACGGGTTGCGGCGGCTGGCGAACAACAGCACGATCTTCGTCGCGCCGCAGGGCATCGGCAACGGCTGGGCCAACTCCGGCGGCGAGGACGTGACCTTCGTCGACGACATGATCAAGCGCATCGGGGACGCCCTGTGCGTCGACACGACGCAGCTGTTCGCGCTGGGCTTCAGCTACGGCGGCGCGATGAGCAACGCCCTCGCCTGCGCCCGGCCGACGGTGTTCCGCGCGGTCGCGGCCATCGCCGCACCGGGTGAGATCAGCGGGTGCAGCGGCGGCACGCAGCCCGTCGCCTACATGGGCATCCACGGCGTCTCGGACAACATCGGCGCCGGCCGGGGCCTGCGCGACCGGTTCGTCCGCAACAACGGCTGCACCCCGCAGAACGCGCCCGAGCCGGCGGCGGGCAGCCGGACGCACATCATCACCGTCTACTCGGGCTGCCGCGAGGGCTACCCGGTGGTCTGGGCGCCGTTCGACGGCGGGCACCAGCAGGGCCCCGTGGACGGGTGCGCGGGCTGCGAGAGCGGCGCCCGCAGCTGGGTCAAGAACGAGGTGTGGAAGTTCTTCACCGGCGACCAGACCCCGACCCCGACGCCGACGACGTTCCGGCTGCGCGGCGAGGCCTCCGGCCGGTGCCTGGACGTCAACGGCGCCGGCACGGCCAACGGCTCCCCGATGATCATCTGGGACTGCCACACCGCCGCCAACCAGCAGTGGAACCTCAACGGCAACGGCACCATCAGCAACGCCCAGAGCGGGCTGTGCCTCGACGTGAGCGGGGCCGCCACCGCGAACGGCACCGCGGTCAACGTGTGGACCTGCCACACCGGCGCGAACCAGCGCTGGGCGAAGGCGTAAGGCGGATCCGGAGGCGGGCGCCCCTGCCCGCCTCCACCCTCCGCCCGCGGCGGTCGACGGATTCCCGCCCGACGCCACCGGAGCGCTCCGACACCTGACCGGCCGATTGTGACGGCGACCCCGGCGGCCTACGGTGGACGACACCGAACCGGTTCGACACCCGCCCGTCCCCCACGGTCCCACGCTGTCCACCGCGAGGAGCACCGGCACGGCCGGTCGAAGCGGGGGATG
>NZ_JBFAAX010000967.1:1525-2035 GCF_040639995.1 Actinosynnema sp. NPDC023658
GCGAGCATGGCACGAGTGCTGATCCTGGCGGGCGACGCCGCCGAGGAACTCGACTCGATGTACCCGGTCTTCCGCCTGCGCGAAGGCGGCCACGAAGCGGTCGTGGCCGCTCCCACCAGGCGCGCGGTCAAGCTGGTGGTCCACGACTTCGAGCCCGGTTGTGACGCCTACACCGAGAAGCCGGGCCACCTGCTGCCGGTGGACCTGGCCTTCGGCGAGGTCGACCCGGAGGAGTACGACGGCCTGGTGATCCCCGGTGGGCGCGCGCCGGAGTACATCCGGACGGACCCGGACGTGGCCCGCGTCGTCGGGCACTTCTTCGACCGGGGGCTCCCGGTCGGCACGATCTGCCACGGCCCGCAGGTCCCCGCGGCCCTCGGGCTCCTGCGCGGCCGGACCACCGCCGCCTACCCGCCGCTGCGGGTGGACATGGAGCTGGCCGGCGCGACGTTCGTCGACGCGCCCGACGTGGTCGACCGCGCGATGGTGTCCTGCCGCGGCTGGCCGGAC
>NZ_JBFAAX010000968.1:0-2033 GCF_040639995.1 Actinosynnema sp. NPDC023658
CCCTGCACGACGAACGCGGCGAACAGCAGCGCCTCCCACCGCCAACCGCCGAGGAACGGGTCGGACCGGCCGGCGACGTCGGTCACGCCCAGGTCGGTCGCCACCACCGGCACGGACAGGAGGGTCAGCGCGGCGACGACCCGGCTGCCGCGCCACATCCGTTCCGGCACCCGCCGGGCGAGGTCCGAGCGCGCGCCCGCGATGCCGACGCCGAACGTGGCGATCAGCTGCGGCTACCACCAGACGTGCAGGTCACCGGCCTGGCCGCTGCGCGCCGGGCACCACAGCCGCACCGCGAAGGCGGGAAAGAAGGAGGCGGCGACGCGGGGCCACACTGCCGAACCCTCGCCTCACGACTGCCGCCCCCACCGCCCCCACACTGTCCACAGCGAGCACGATCGAGCACGATCGAGTCGATGGATCGAGCCGCAAGCTGGATGAAGCCGCACTCCGCGATGGGCAGCGCTCCACCCGTCCCCGGGCCGCGTTCCACGCGACATGCCATGCCCCTGATCGGGCCGCCGCCGCAGGGCTGCCGCCGCACGAGCTGCGCCCCGGCGACCTGCTCGAGCTGAAGCTCCACGAGCCACGGCGGCCTGCTCGAGCTGGAGCTCCACGAGCCACGGCGGCCACGGCCCGACCCCACCGCCCTCGCCCCTCACCTCACCTCACGCCCTCGCTTACGAGCCTCCGTGGGAGGTGGGCAGAGTGCGGGCGGTGGGCTGGTGAGGAGGAGGGCTGGCTGAACGGGGGTTGGTGCATGTCGTTCCGGCGAAACCGCATCAAATCGGCTTGATGTACTGTCACGCGGGTGGCGATGTCGGACCCGGTGGCGGTTCCGCTGATGATGCGCATGGCGGCGCATCCGTTGCGGTGGGCGCTCATGACGGAGTTGGCGGCCGGCGACAGGCGCGTGCGCGAGTTGGTGACGGCGGTCGACGAGCCGCAGAACTTGGTGTCGTACCACCTCCGGCTGTTGCGCACGGCCGGGTTGGTGGTGGCACGGCGCAGCAGCTTCGACGGCCGCGACAGTTACTACCACCTGGATCTCGCCCGGTGCGCCGAGGCCTTCGGGGAGGCCGCAGGCGCGTTGCACCCGGCGTTGGCACCGGCGGACCGGGGAGAGGCGGAGGACCGCGGATACCCGCGTGGGCGTTCCGTGTTGTTCCTGTGCACCGGTAACAGCGCGCGTTCACCGATGGCCGAGGCGCTGTTGAGGCACCGCGTCGAAGGCGTCCTCGTCACCAGCGCGGGCAGCCACCCGGCCCGGCGGCTGCACCCCAACACGGTGCGCGTCCTGCACGAGGACTACGGCATCGCTCTCGGACCCAGTCAGCCGCAGTCGCTCGACGCGGTCGCGGGGCGGCGGTTCGACCACGTGATCACGTTGTGCGACAAGATCCGCGAGGTGCCCCGCGACCACGGATCGGCCGTCAACACCCACTGGAGCCTGCCCGACCCGTCCGCCGGAGCGGACTCCGACCAGGCGGCCTACCCGGAGTTTCGACGCCTGGCCACGGAGCTGGACACCCGGATCAGGTTCCTCGCCCTTTGACTCCTCTGACAGACGACTGCCCCCTCCAGGACGACCGACCCCTCCAGGGAGACACGACCATGACGACCGAACTCGCCAGCGTCCGCTACCTCGTCGACGACGTGCGGGCGGCCGTCGGCTTCTACACCACCCACCTGGGCTTCACCGTCGACTTCGACGCCGCACCGGCGTTCGCGGCGGTCGTCCGCGGACCGCTGCGGCTGCTGCTGGCCGGACCCACCAGTTCCGCCGCACGCCCGATGCCCGACGGCGCCGTCCCGGGGCCGGGCGGCTGGAACCGCATCCACCTCGTCGTCGACGACCTCGACGCGGAGGTCGCCCGGCTGCGCGCGGCCGACGTCCCGTTCCGCAACGACATCGTCGACGGCCCCGGCGGGCGGCAGGTCCTGCTGCAGGACCCCGCCGGCAACGTCGTCGAGCTGTTCCAGCCCGCGGCCCGCTGACGGCACGAGCGAGACCACGTCCCCATGCTGATCGC
>NZ_JBFAAX010000969.1:0-2031 GCF_040639995.1 Actinosynnema sp. NPDC023658
GCTCCAGGTCGGCCCGGACCGCCGGGTACTCCTCGTCGAAGAAGCGGGTCACCTCGTCGGCGGAGAGGGTGTCCAGCTCCTCCAGGTCCTCCCACGGGATGTGGGTCGCCCAGTTCCGCATCATGTCCGACACCTCGCGGGCGGCGGCGGCGACCGCCTTGGCCGCGGCGAGCGGGTCGGTCCCCGCCGCGTCGGCCGCGTCGATGAGCGCGGCGACGACCTGGCCGTCCTCGCGCTCGTGCGCCACGGTGCCGGTCATCGGGTCGCCTCCGCTTCCACCCGCAGGAACGGGTTGCGCTGGTGCTCGCGGTAGGTCGCCTCGAAGTCGTCGAACGCGCTGAGGTCGCGCGAGGACTCCTTGGCCGTGTCGTTGAGCAGGAACACGTTGGACGGGTCGAAGAACTCCGAGACCGGCGCCACGTCGACGTGGGTGGCGATGAACCGGTCGATCTCGGCCTGGTTGCCGCGCAGGATCGCGAACAGCTGAAGCTCGTCGTGCCGCAGCGGCTTCATCTCCGCGAGCGTGCACACGTAGTCGTAGTAGGCCGCGGCGGTCTGGCTGCGCCGCTTGGCCGCGTACCCGGCCATGGCGGTGTCCCGGTCGGTCTCGCCGCCGAGCCACCGGCCGACCGCGTCCGCGGCCAGTTCCGCGTCACGCAGGGCGTGGGTGATCCCGAGCGCCGTGCACTGGTCCTTGAACGACTCGGCGTCGCCCACCAGCAGCCAGCCGGGCCCGTGCAACTGCCTCAGGTACGCCGCCTGGTCGAGCGTCCCGTAGAAGCGCTCCTCCCGCCGCGCCCGCGCCACGGTGTCCGCCGCCTCTTCGCTGATCAGCCCGAGGGCGCGGTGGAAGTTGCCCTCGACGTCGGCCCGGAATTGCGCGGCCCACTCGCTCGGCCCCCACGTGAGCACCATGGTCTGCCCGTGGTTGGTCGAGGCCATCGCCATCCCGAGCCTGCCCCGCCGGTGGATCTGCGCCTCGGCGTCGGGGATTCCGCTGAAATAGCTCCAGTAGGCGAAGGTGCACCGAGGTCGCTCGTCGAACTTCTCGATCCCGAGAGCGCGGGCGACGAAGGAGTTGCGCCCGTCGGCCCCGATCACCACCTGCGCGTGCTCGACCGTGCCATCCCGTCCCTTGATGCCGATGACGGTCCCGTCCTCGTCCCGCAGGAGCTCTTGGACGGTGTACCCCTCGCGGAACTCGACACCGGCGCGCACCGCGTTGTCGACCAGGATCTTGTCCAGCACGTGCCGGCGAACCGAGAAGTTCTCGGTGGTGATCCCGCTGTCGTCGTCGTGCAGCAACCGGAACTGGTTGCGCAGCAACTCCTCCGGAACGCTGCCGCGCAGGGCGATCCCCTCGTTGACCATCGTGACCCCGGTGTGGGCCGGTGTCACGGCCCGCACCTGGTCCAACACCCCCAACCGGTTCAGGTAGGAAGCACCGTGCGGCCAGACGAAATGCGTGGACAGCACATCACTGGGAAACCGCGACCGGTCGACGACCAGCACCCGGAGCCCACGCCGGGCCAAGTGCGCCCCGACCGATGCCCCGGCACACCGGCCACCTATCACAATGGCGTTGTACATCCGGACATCCCAACAGCATTCGCATACCGTGTACAGAGCCGAATGGTCGAGCACCTCCCGTTTCCGTGAAACGGGCCATTCGCTTCGGAAATCGGCGCAAATCGGGTGCCTGAATCGGGTGGGAGCGCTGCGGAACCGATTCGATTAATAGGATGACCCGACTCCTGGCGCCGAGCGCGGTTTCCGCCCTGGGCCGATCGGGTGTTGTCGATCCGAGGGCGAAACGTTCGGCACCGCGCGGGACGGGTCGGTGGGAAGGTGGGGGATCGGAGGCGGTGGGCCGTGGTGGCTGGAGGCGAGCGCATGAAACCCGATCCGGTGTCGGAGGTCGACCGACGGTCGCAGCGGCCCCAGCGGCTCGCGGAGCACCTCGCGGAGGCGAGGGCGGGCGACCTGAGGGCGTTGGACCAGGTGGTCGTGGAGCTGAACCCGCTGCTCTGG
>NZ_JBFAAX010000970.1:0-2027 GCF_040639995.1 Actinosynnema sp. NPDC023658
AAGCACAGTCATCAGGGCAAAGCTACCGGTGGAGCCGAATGTCGGTACCCACCTCTAGTCTGTTCGGACCAACCGCAAACAGGAGGCGAGACTCCGGACCGACGACCATGCTGTGCAGCCGCGCGCGGGTCGACGGCTACCGCAGCGCGCTGGAAGCCGCGGACGTCGTCGTGGACCCGGACTTCGTGCGGTACGGCGACTTCTACGTCCAGGGCGGGTACGGGCACGGCCTGGACTTGCTGCGCCGCCCCGACCGGCCGACCGCGATCTTCGCTGGCTCCGACTTCCAGGCGCTGGGCGTCATGCGCGCCGCCCGCGAGCTCGGGCTGTCCATTCCGGACGACGTGTCGATCGTGGGCTACGACGACCTCTCGGTCAGCGAGTGGATAGGGCCTCGCCTGACCACCGTGCGCCAGCCGTTGCGCGAGATGGCGACCACCGCGGCGCAGATGGTGTTCAGCCTGGCCCGCGGCGAACGGCCGCCGAACGAGCGCATAGACCTCGCCACCGAACTGGTGGTGCGGGAGAGCACCTGCCCTCCCCGCCCGGTCTAGCCCCTAGCGCAGCGGTGTGTGCGCCGGGTCCACCCGTTCGCCCTCGCGGACCGGACCCGGCGGGGTGCCGTCACCGAAGGGCCGTCCGCCCAGCGCCTCGCGGCCGTGCGGGGTGACCCAGCCGGACAGGTCCGGGCCGACCGGCACGATCCCGTTCGGGTTGAGGTCCCGGTGCACCAGGTAGTAGTGCTGCTTGATCTGGGTGAAGTCGACCGTGTCGCCGAAGCCCGGCGTCTGGAACAGGTCGCGGGCGTAGGCCCACAGGGCGGGCATCTCGGCCAGCTTGTCCCGGTTGCACTTGAAGTGGCCGTGGTAGACCGGGTCGAAGCGCACGAGCGTGGTGAACAGGCGCACGTCGGCCTCGGTGATCGTGTCGCCGACGAGGTAGCGTCGGTCGGTCAGCCGCTCCTCCAGCCAGTCCAGGGCCGTCCACAGGCGGGCGTAGGCGTCCTCGTACGCCTCCTGCGAACCGGCGAAGCCGCACCGGTAGACGCCGTTGTTGACCTCGGTGAAGACGCGCTGGGCGACCTCGTCGATCTCCTCGCGGTGCGCTTCGGGCAGCAGGTCGGGCGCCCCGTCGCGGTGGTGGTCGCGCCACTGCGTCGACAGGTCCAGGGTGATCTGCGCGAAGTCGTTGGTCACCACGGCGCCGGTGGTGGTGTCGACCACGGCCGGCACCGTGATCCCGCGCGGGTAGTCGGGGTCGCGCTTGAAGTAGGCCTCCTGGAGCCGCTCGATGCCCAGCACGGGGTCCCGCCCGCCGGGGTCGAGGTCGAACGTCCACGACCGCTCGTCGTGCGTGGGCCCCGGCAACCCGAGCGAGATGGCGTCCTCCAGCCCGAGCAACCGCCGCACGATGATCGACCGGTTGGCCCAGGGGCAGGCACGTGCCGCCACCAACCGGTACCGCCCGGCGACCACCGGGAACCCGTCCCGCCCGTCCACCGTGATCCGGGTGCCGATGTACCGCGTGTCCCGCGTGTACTCCTTGCCCTTCACGGAGTACGTCCCACCCCTCGCGTGCTCGGGGTTCCCACCGCCACCCGCCGAAGTCCCACTCACACCGGGCAGCCTACGTCCCGAACCGCCCGGCGGCCTCTCGTGCGACGTGGCCCCCGGCAAGGCTCGCGGGCCCGAACGGGTTTCCCCGTCCGAGGTATGGCCGACTACTGGGGCGACGTGCCGGCGCGGTCGGGGCGAGGGGTTCTGGCAGGCTGCCGCACGAGCGCCGCGGGGCGCGACCCGGTGGAGGGATGGGACGACGTGAGCGCTAGGGACCGCCGTTGGAACGATCGCGGCGAGGCGATCGGGCACGGGGTGAGCTGGCTGGCGCGGTGGAGCCTGCGCCTCGCGCTGGTCGCGATCGGGTTCGTGCTGCTGTGGACGCTGATCGGCAAGCTGTGGGTCGTGGTGATGCCGGTGCTGCTCGGCCTGCTCATCACGACCGTGCTGTGGCCGCCCGCCCGGTGGCTG
>NZ_JBFAAX010000971.1:0-2026 GCF_040639995.1 Actinosynnema sp. NPDC023658
CGCCCCGGTTCAGCCGCACCGGCAGCGCGCCGTCGGTGTTCTTCAACAACGTCATCGCCTCGCGCGACGCCTGGTTGGCCAGCGCCGCGTACTCGGGCTTGTGGAACCGGTACGGCCCGTTGACCGGGTCGCCGTACGGGTTCTCGAAGATCCCGAGCTTGAACTTCAGCCGCAGCACCCGGCGCACGGCGTCGTCGATCCGCGCCGCGGGCACCGCCGCGGTGAACCCGCCGATGGTGAACCCGGTCGCGCCCGGGTCCGCGCCGCCCATCACGTCGGAACCGGCGTTCGCCGCACCGATCCACGAGCCCGACGGCAACCAGTCGGTCGTGATCAGACCGGTGTACCCGAGGTTCTGCCGCAGGTACGCCAGGATCTTCGCGCTGTCACCCGCGCCCGGCCCACCCGGGTCGAGCAGGGAGCTGCCCGCGTAGCCCGGCATGATGTTGACCGCGCCCGCCTCCATCGCGGCCCGGAACGGCGCCAGGTGGTACTTGGCCGTCACCGCGTCGTACACGATCAGCGCCTCACCGCCCGCACCCTCGCCGGGCCAGTGCTTCACGGTCGCCAGCACCGACGCCGGGTTCAGCTCCGGCCCGCCCTGCAACCCGGCCACCAGCGCCCGCACCTGCGCCGAGGCGACCTCCGAGCTCTCGCCGTTGCCCTCCTGGATGCGCGGGTACAGCACCTTCGTGCCCACCTCGGCCAACGGCCCGAGCACACCGCGCGTGCCGACCTCCAGCTGCTCGCGCCGCTGCACGTCGCCCAGCTTGTAGTCCAACGGGTAGTCCCGTGCCGCCGCCAGCGCGCTCTGCAACGGGTACGTGGTCTTGTACCCGGCGATGGTGTCGCCCGCCGACACGAACGGGATGCCGAGCCGCGTCCCGCTCGACGCGAGCAACGCGGTGTGCAGGTCCTGCGCCTCCGCCGGCCCGAAGTGCCACCCCGAACGAGGGAACGACTGCGCGTTGTAGAACATCTGGTACGCCTTCTCCTCGATCGTCATCCGACCGAGCAGGTCGTTCACCCGCGTCTCCACCGGCTGCCGCCAGTCCTCGTACGGCTCGACCGTGCCGTTCCTGTTCAGGTCGCGGCTGCCGTTGACCACCCGCACGCCGTCGTCCACGGTGGTCAACGTCGGCCGGTACAGGCTGAACGTGCGGATGTCGGACGCGCTGGTGCCGCCGGAACCGTCCACGGCGACGACGAACCACTTGTACGTCCACCGGTCGGGGATGTCCCACGACGGCGTGTAGCCGGTGCCGGTGGTCTCCGCGACCTTGGTGTAGAGGTCGATCAGGTTGCCCGACGCGGCGAAGTCGTAGTCGGTGCGGCTGACGTTGAGCCAGACCTGGTAGCGCACCGCGCCCGACACGGGCGCCCACGAGAACGCCGGCCGCCGGGTCGTGGTGACCATCGCGTTGTCGGCGGGCGCGGACAGGGCGAACCGGCCGGTCACCGCGGGGGCCTTCGTCGGCGGCGACAGCAGCGGCGGGGTGCTCGCGGAGGTGTCGACGGTGCCGAAGACCTGCAACTCCCACAGCGACACGCCGTATCCCGTGGCCCGCGTGGTGGCGAACAACCGCAGGTAACGGCCGGTGCCGCCGACGGTGACCCGTTCCGTGCCGCCCGCGCCGGTGGTGGTCGCGTAGACCTGCGTCCAGGTCACCGCGTCGTCGGACAGTTCGAGCCGGTAGCCCTTGGCGTACGCGCCTTCCCAGGTCAGCACGACCTGGTTGACCGTGGCGACGCCACCGAAGTCGACGCGCAGCCACTGGTTGTCCGCGAACTGGCTGGACCAGCGGGTGTTCGTGCGGCCGTCCAGCGCCGCGGCGGGCGCGTTGCCGCCCTCCCAGGTCGACGCCGCGACCTGCTTGTACTGGGAGATCGGCGTGCCGGTGGAGGTGCCGCCGGTGGTCCCGTAGACCTGGAACTCCCACAACGAGTAGCCGTAACCGGTGGCGCGGGCCGTGCCGAGCAGCCGCACGTGCCGACCGGTGCCCGTGACGGCGACGTCCTGCGTTCC
>NZ_JBFAAX010000972.1:0-2025 GCF_040639995.1 Actinosynnema sp. NPDC023658
GCGCGGTCGCGGAGAAGCTGGCCACGTCACGCCGGGAGATCCCCGAGGCGACGGTGTGGGTCGACGTCGACGCCACCGACTTCCTCGCCGCACGGGCCGCCATGCCCTCCGTCTCGCTCCTCGCGCTGCTGGCCCGGTTCACCGTGCTGGGGCTCCGGAAGTTCCCGGAGCTGAACTCGCGGGTCGAGGGTGACGAGGTCGTGGTCCTCGACCAGGTGCACCTCGGCTTCGCCGCCCAGACCGAGCGGGGCCTGGTGGTGCCGGTGGTGCGGGACGCGCAGTCGCTGACCACCACCGGGCTCGCGTCCGCCATCGCCGCGCGCACCGCGTCGGCGCGCGAGGGCAAGCTCGCGCCCGCCGACATGACCGGTGGCACGTTCACGGTCAACAACTACGGCGTGTTCGGCGTGGACGGCTCGGCTGCCATCATCAACCACCCGGAGGCCGCGATCCTCGGCATCGGCCGCATCATCGACCGACCGTGGGCGGTGGCCGGTCAGCTCGCGGTGCGCAAGGTCGCCCAGCTGACGCTCGCCTTCGACCACCGGGTGTGCGACGGCGGCACGGCGGGCGGCTTCCTGCGGTTCGTGGCCGACTGCGTGGAGTCACCGGTCACGGCCCTGGCCGACCTGTGACCCCGACCGCGTGACCTGGGAGGACATCACCCGCCGACGACGTCGCGCACGCGGTCGTCAGCCTCGTCCTCCGACGGCGAAACCCGGACGACGGCCGGCCGGGAGTTCCGTAGGTTGACCGACGTGACCACACCCGACTACCCCGTTCGGACCCGACGCCTGACCCTGCGCCCGTTCACCCCCGACGACCACGCCGCGCTGCACTCGTGGATGTCGCGCCCGGACGTCGTGCGGTACCTCTACGGCGAGGCCCGCACGCCCGACGAGACCGCGGGCAGCCTGGCGTTGAAGGCGGCGGTGACGTGGCCCGCGAAGGAGGGCGACCACCTCGCGCTCGCCGTGGAGAAGGACGGCGAGGTCATCGGCGAAGCCGTGCTCAAGTGGCTCAGCGAAGCCCACCGGCAGGGCGAGGTCGGCTACATCCTGCACCCCGACCACCACGGCCGCGGCTACGCCACCGAGGCTGCCGCGGCCATGATCGACCTCGGCTTCACCCACCTCGGCCTGCACCGGATCGTGGCGTCCTGCGACGCGTTCAACGAGCCGTCGTGGCGGGTGATGGAACGGCTGGGCATGCGCCGCGAAGCGCACTTCCGGCACAACGAGGTGTTCAAGGGCGAGTGGGGCGAGGAGCTGATCTACGCCATCCTGGAGGACGAGTGGCACCGGATGGCGGACACCTCGTGGCGGCACGGCGGCGCATGATGGCCCGATGCAGAGGTTCACGGAGGACAGCGGCGCCTACGAGCACTGGTTGGCCGAGCACCAGGACCAGTACGTCATCAACGCCGAGCGCAGCCTGAACCCGGCGAACCTCGTCCTGCACCGCGCCTCCTGCGGCACGATCAACGGCACCCCGGCCCGCGGCACCACCTGGGTCGGCAGCTACGTGAAGCTCGTCGGCGCACGGGCGGAGCTGGAAGCCGAGCACCCGACCGCCCGCCCGTGCCGCCTCTGCCTGGTGCACGGCTGACCCGCGGCCCGCGCGGAGGGCATCATCGGAGCATGTCGAGCCGGTCGGTCTGGTACGTCAGCTACGGGTCGAACATGCACGCCGCGCGGTTCGCGTGCTACCTCGGCGGGGGTACGCCGGTCGGTGCGGCGCGCGGTTACCCGGGCTGCCGGGACGCCGCCCCGCCGCTCGACAGCAGGGCGTGGGAGGTGCCCGGCGGGATCTACTTCGCCACCCACTCGCCCGTGTGGCTCGGCGGCCGGGCGTTCTACGACCCGGACCTGCCCGGCACCGCGGCCGTCCGCGCCTACCTGGTCACCACCGCGCAGTTCTCCGACGTCGCCGCGCAGGAGATGTACCGCGACCCCGGCGTCGACCTCGACCTGACGGCGGTGCCGGCGGGCGGCAGGCACGCGCTCGGCCCCGGCCGCTACGAGA
>NZ_JBFAAX010000973.1:0-2023 GCF_040639995.1 Actinosynnema sp. NPDC023658
GCCCGATCAGCACCGAGCCGGGCACGTCGAGCCGCGCCCGGTCCGCCGACTTCGTCTCCGGGACCAGGCGGCGCAGCACGGCCAGGACGGCGACGCCGACCGGCACGTTGATCAGGAAGATCATCCGCCAGCCCGCGCCCGCCACGTCCGCGTGGATCAGCAGGCCGCCGATGAACTGCCCGAACACGCCGCCGAAACCGATGGCGAGGCCGAACGCGCTGAACGCCCGCGCCCGGTGCCGCCCGGTGTGGACGACGTTGATGATCGCCAGCACCTGCGGGGTGAGCAGGGCGGCGGACAACCCCTGCACCACCCGTGCGGCGACCAGGAAACCGGCGCCGGGCGCCAGGCCGCAGGCCAGTGAGGCGAGGGTGAACAGGGCGAGGCCGATCGCGTAGACGCGCCGCCTGCCGAACAGGTCGCCCAGCCGGCCGCCGGGGACCAGGCCGGCCGCGTAGGCCAGCCCGAACCCGGCGACGACGAACTGGACCGCGTCCGGTCCGGCGGCGAAGTCCTGCTGCACCGAGGGGATCGCCACGTTCACGATGAAGAAGTCGAGCGTGACGATGAAGACGCCGGCCAGCAGGACGGCGAGCCCGCCCCAGGACGGGGGCGCCGCCTGGTCGGCGGCACCCCCGTTCGCGGACCGGGTGGGGAGGGTGGTGCTCATGGCTGCCTTTCCACGGGTAGCTGCCTTTCCTCGCGGCCGGTTCCGCGGGGCGGGTGTCGGTGCGTCAGGCGGTGGGGACCTTGTCGAGGAAGCCGTGCACGCTGCGCAGGCGGCCACCCTCGAACACCGCCACGTCGAACCCGACGACCAGCGCCTCCCCGCCCTCGGGGCCCAGCTCCCAGGTGAAGCGGGCCTGCTCGTGGTGGCTGTCGACGCCTTCGCCCAGCGTGAACACGAGGCCGGGGAACTGGGCCTGCACGGCGCCGATCACGGCGTCCACCTGGTCCCGCCCGTGCGCCTCGGCCATCGGGTCGACGTAGGTGCAGTCCTCGGTCCAGAGGGCGTCGACCAGCGCGCGGCGGGCGGTGGGGTCGGTCTCGTTCCAGATCGCGAGGTAGTCGTGGACGAGTTCGACGAGGTCGCTCATCAGGTGCTCCCGGTTCGGTGTTGTGCTTTGTCCTTGCTGGTGAGAACGCTAAGGAAGATCGCGGGCCGGGGAATCGGTCGCGCATCGGTAATCGGGGGGCCGGCGACCGGTGGGCATAAGTAGGGTTCGCGGCATGCTGCACGGCCGGGACACCGAACGCGGAGTGGTCGAGGACCTGCTGACGGCTGCCGCGGCCGGGCGCAGCGGTGTGCTCGTCGTGCGCGGTGAGCCCGGGATCGGCAAGACGGCGCTGCTGGACCACGCCGCCGAGGTCGCCGCGTCCGCCGGTGCGCGGGTGCTGCGCGGCGGCGGGGTCGAGTTCGAGGCCGAACTGCCGTTCGCCGGGCTGCACCTGTTGCTGCACCCGGTGCTGCGCCACGCCGACGGGCTGCCGGCGGTCCAGGCGGCGGCGTTGCGCAGCGCGCTCGGCCTCGCGCCGACCGGCGGCGGTGACCGGTTCCTCGTCGGGCTGGCCGTGCTGTCCCTGCTGGCCGACCTCGCGGAGCGGGGCCCGCTGGTGTGCCTGGTCGACGACGCGCAGTGGCTGGACCGCGCCACCGTCGAGACGTTGCTGTTCGCCGCCCGGCGGCTGGACGCCGAGGGCGTGGTGCTGCTCTTCGGCGCACGCGGGGACTTCGCCGCGCACGGGCTCCCGGAGCTGGTGCTGACCGGATTGGACGCCTCGGCCGCCACCGCGCTGCTGACCGAGCACGACGACGGCCTGGCGCCCGAGCTGCGGTCCCGGTTGCTGGCCGAGGCCGCCGGGAACCCGTTGGCGCTCATCGAACTCCCGGCCGCCCTCGAGGCCGCGCGCCGCGTCGGCCCCGCGCCGGTCGCTTCCCTGCCGCTGACCGACCGGCTGCGGGCCGCCTTCGGCGCGAGAGTCCTACGTTCAGGACACCTGAGTTGAACGCTCAGGACGGCCC
>NZ_JBFAAX010000974.1:0-2022 GCF_040639995.1 Actinosynnema sp. NPDC023658
GGTGCTGTTGTCGCGTCTGGTGGTGATCCAGGGCGTCAAGGAGCTCGTGGCGCGTGGGTGGAGTTGGAGTGGCTGCTCGGGTGCGAGCTGATCGCCGCCGAGGCGCGGCTCTACGAGCGCGGCGGCGTCGACCCCGTGACGCTCTGGCGGCGCTGGCGGGTGGCCAAGCGCCAGGACGAGGCCGTCGACGCGGTGTCGTTCACCCTCGTGCCCGACGACGGCGGCCCGGTGCCCGACTTCGCGCCCGGCCAGTACGTCTCCGTCGCCGCGGAGCTGCCCGACGGGCGACGCCAACCCCGCCAGTACTCCCTGTCGCAGGGCCCGGCACGCGGCTCGCTGAGGATCACCGTGCGCCGCGTGCGCGCCCTCGACGACGCCCCGGACGGCGCGGTGTCCAACCACCTGCACGACCACGTCCACGCCGACGACACCCTCCTGGTCGGCCCGCCGGCCGGGGACAACGTCCTCGCGGCCGGGAACGGCCCGGTACTGCTGGTCAGCGGCGGCATCGGCATCACCCCGACCGCGGCGATGCTCGACCACATCGCCCGCACCGACCCCACCCGACGGGTGGTGGTCGCGCACGCCGAGCGCTCCCCCGACCGGCACGCGCTGCGGGCCGAGATCGACCTCCTCGCCTCCGGTCTGGCCGCTGCCGACGTGCTCACCTGGTACGAGGACGGCGAAGGCGGGCGGCGGGGCCTGATCGACGTCGACGCCGTGCCGCTGCCCGAAGACCTGACCGCCCACGTGTGCGGACCGCTGCCGTTCATGCGCCACGTGCGGGACGGGCTGCTGCACCGGGGCGTGCCGGCCGACCGCATCCACTACGAGGTGTTCGGGCCGAGCGTGGTCGGCGGCACGAGCGGTTCGCCGGCGTGACGTGGCCGGAAGTCCCTTCCCGACGGTTGCCTTCGGCCCTGCCGCTCCCACGACGGCGCGAGCAGGCTCGAAGGCGGAGGTACCACCGATGACGAGCACGATGCACACCGGACCGATCACCGCGGACGACATCGCCCACCTGCCCGAGCCGGCACGGCGCTACCTGACGTTCACCCGGGTGCCGGGGCGTCCGGCCGACGTGTCCTTCCGCGCCACCGCGCACGGTTTCTTCCGGACGCGCCCGGACCAGCGGTGGATCGCCTGCACCAGCGAGCAGCACAACGACGCGACCGCCCTGACGCGCGACTTCCGCATGCGCCTCCGGCTCGCGCACCTCATCCCGGTGCGGGCGGAGGACGTCTACAAGCACGGCCACGGCCGGATGCACGCCACCGCGCTGGGCCTGTTCCCGGTCGCCGGCGGCGCGGGCCGCGAGTTCGACCTCGGTGAGCTGGTGACGTTCCTCGACGACGCCGTCCTGCTGGCGCCGTCGATGCTGCTGCGCCTGCCCGTGGAGTGGACCGCGATCGACGAGCACACCTTCGGCCTCACCCTGACCGACCACGACAACGCGGTCACCGCGCACGTCACCGTGGACGACCGCGGCGCACCGCGCGAGTTCAGCACCGAGGACCGCTGGGCCGACCTGCCCGGGGGTCCGGTCAGGACCCGCTGGTCCACCCCGGTCGACGGCTGGTGCCTGGTCGCGGGTCGGATGCGCCCCCGTCGCGGCACCGCGGTCTGGCACCTGTCCGAAGGGCCCTTCACCTACGCCCAGTTCGACTACACGAACGCGGACATCACCTACCGCACAGCGCCCGAGTGACACCGCCCGGGGTCGGACGCGCAGGTGGGCGGTTCCGGGGGCACGGCCCGCGGGCGTGATCAGGGCAGCAGGTCGCGGTCCCGCAGGAGGGTCCGGGCGTGGTCGATGGCGTCGGGCGTGTGGTCGAACACGGGCAGGTCCGTCGTGCCCAGCGCGCGGCGGTGCTCGTCGCGCACGCCGGAGAGCAGGACGGTGACGCCCCGGTGCTCCAGCCGACGCACGGCGTCGCGCAGGACCTGCACGCCGGTGGCGTCGACGGCCGACAGCCGCGACATCCGCAGGATGACCACCGCGACGGGCGTGACCTCGGTCAG
>NZ_JBFAAX010000975.1:0-2020 GCF_040639995.1 Actinosynnema sp. NPDC023658
CGGGAACGGACTGACCCGTCGTGGACGATTGCCGGCACTACAGGGTCAAGCAGAGAATGGACGCGTCATCATGCGTCTTGAACCGCGGGAACATACGACGGTCGAGGTCCGCGCCTTCGGCCGCGCGCACCTGTTCCACCACGGCCCGCGGCCCGGCTTTCTTCAGCACGTCCACGAGGT
Source organism: Actinosynnema sp. NPDC023658 (assembly GCF_040639995.1). Lineage (NCBI taxonomy): Bacteria > Bacillati > Actinomycetota > Actinomycetes > Pseudonocardiales > Pseudonocardiaceae > Actinosynnema > Actinosynnema sp. NPDC023658. The sequence continues at coordinate 181 of NZ_JBFAAX010000975.1, forward strand.
CACCCCAGTCGCCGAGGCGGAACATCTCTTTCCAACGGGACGCGCCGTCGGTCAGCGCCACCGCCGAGCGGACGGCATCGCGCTGTTCCGTTCCGGTCACCGCATACCGGCCGATATTGGGGTCGGCCGCCGCGGTGAAGAAACCACCGCGCTTGTTGCGGAGCCGTTCGACGGTTTGCCCGAACTCCCGGAAAGCCGCGGCCCGCTCGGGAGAACCCGCCGGAAGCGCGCTGAACCGTTCGTGCAGTGCTCGCACCTCCGGTTTCCGTTGCACGTCGTCCAAGCGGGTTTCCAGGATGGCCCTCACGGCGCCGTCCGCACCCTCCAGCAGGAGCACCGAATCGGAGAGGACGAGGTATTCGACCTGCTCGGAGTCCCAGCGCACGATGACCACCGTGGTCTGCGGGGTGTGAACGTGGGAGAGGTCGCACTCCGGGAGGTGTGCCAAAGCGGTCAGGGCCACCGCCTCGTCGAGGCAGTTCGCCAGGCTCGTGTCAGGAGACGTTCCGGCGATTCGCACTATCCCATTGGCCAACCGGTCGGTGAACCACGGCACCCCGTGCACGCAACCCGTGATTCCGTCCGCTGGCGGAGTCACCCCGTCCAATACGACGGCAACCCCGTGAACACCTCCGAGCGTGAGTGCCGCACCCGCGTAATCTTCATTCGTCCGATCGGGATCTCCTGGCACGCTGACCACGTCGATACGCACGGTCATCAGTGTCGCACATCCGGACGTGATGTCAGTAGCTGTTTCCGAGCTTGAGCAGATGGAGGCCTTTTGGTGCGCAGACGAGGGAACTCCTGGTAGATCGGACGTTGTCGAAGCGCCGCTCTGCCAGGAACGAATCGCGGTGTCCTCCAGCGACCCGGCCGGACCCTGCACCACCAACTCGACACCCGTGCGGGCCGGTAAGACCTGGCTCGCCCTGACCTGGACGCATCGGTACTGGGAGCGCTTTCCCGACGGGCAACTGTACGTCAACCTGCACGGCTTCAGCCCTTCCGGCCACCCGACGGATCCGGCGGTGGCAGTGTGCGCCGAGGTGGTCGAAGCGATCGAGGACGGTATCGGGCCGGTAGCGGTCTACGGGCGGTGTTCGACGGAGGACAACCAAGATCCCGAGACGTCTCGCGGGTGGCAGTTCGGCAACGCGCGGAAGTTCGTGGAACCGCTCGGTGGGGTCGTCGCTGAGGAGTTCTTCGACGTGGGGCAGTCGCGGTCGGTGCCGTGGGAGCGCCGCGAAGAGGCGGCCCGGTTGCTCGCGGCGTTGAAGAACCCGTATCGCGGGTGGAACGCCGTGGTGGTCGGTGAGGGCACGCGGTGTTGGTTCGGCAACCAGTTCTCGCTGGTCGCGCCGAAGTTCGCCGCGTACGGCGTCGATCTGTGGGTGCCAGAACTGGGCGGGAAGTTCGACGACGTCCGCCCTGGTGCCGCCCCTCGTTCACGACCTGGGCATCCATCGCCGCCCGGACACGAGCCTGCACATGCTGACGCTCGGACTCGCTCATCCCGCCGAGCACGCTCATCAGCATCTTGTGCGAAGGATTCCGGGCAGACCGAGCGTGCCGAGCGGCCTACGAAACGGCCGTACCTGTTCCGGGGCATCGTCCGGTGCACCGCCTGCGGCCGGAAGATGGAAGCCAGTCCACGGGTACGCGGCGTGTACTACCGGTGTCCGGCTCGGACGCTCGCGCCCGGATCACCAGCGCTGGCCACACATCCACCCACGGTCTACCTCCGCGAAGACATTCTTCAGGAGGCGGTGAACGGGTGGCTCGGGCTATTGTTCGCACCGGAGAACGGGGACCGGACCGTTGCCGCTCTGGTTGAGTCGCA
>NZ_JBFAAX010000976.1:0-2020 GCF_040639995.1 Actinosynnema sp. NPDC023658
GCCGTGCGCGACGCCCTGCGCACGGCGGTGCGGCGGCGGACGGTCGCGGACGTCGAGGTCGGCGTGCTGCTGTCGGGCGGGGTCGACTCCAGCCTCCTGGTCGCCCTGCTGGCCGAGGAGGGGCAGCGGCCCAGCACCTTCAGCATCGGCTTCACCGACCGCGACGGCCTGGACGGCGACGAGTTCGCCTACTCCGACGCCGTCGCCCAGAAGTTCGGCACCGACCACCACCAGCTCCGGATCGGGGACGACGAGCTCGCCCCGGCCGTCGCGCAGGCCGTGGCGGCGATGAGCGAGCCGCTGGGCACCCACGACGTCACCGCGTTCCACCTCATCTGCCGGGAGGTGTCGCGGCACGTCAAGGTCGTGCAGTCCGGCCAGGGCGCGGACGAGGTGTTCGGCGGCTACCGCTACCACCAGCCGGCCGCCGGAGCGCCGCGGCACCGGGCCGCCGACCTGCTCCGGGACGCGTTCGCCGACCACGACCACCACGAGCTCGCGCACGTGCTGCGGCCGGAGTGGCTCGACGAGCACGACCCCAGCGGCGAGCTGCTCGCCCGGCACCTCGACCGGCCGGGCGCGGACACCGCGCTGGACGCCGTGCTGAGGACCGACACCCACCTGCTGATGCCCGACGACCCGGTCAAGCGGGTCGACAACATGGCGATGGCGTGGGGTGTCGAGGCGAGGGTGCCGTTCCTCGACCAGGACCTCGTCGAACTGGTCGCGGCGTGCCCGCCGGAGCACAAGTCCGGCCAGGGCGGCAAGGCCATCCTCAAGGACATCGGGCGCGAGGTGCTGCCCCCGGAGGTCGTCGACCGCCCCAAGGGCTACTTCCCCGTCCCGGCCCTCACCCGGCTCGACGGCGACGTGCTCGACATGGTGCGCGACGCCCTCGGCTCCACCGCCGCCCGGCAGCGCGGCGTCCTGCGCCCCGACTACGTGAGCAGCCTGCTCGACGACCCGAACGGACACCGCACCAAGGTCGGCGGGAACGAGCTGTGGCAGGTCGGCGTGCTGGAGATGTGGTTGCAGCAGCACGGCATCGCCTGATCCTACGGGATCACGCCCGGAGGGTGATGTTGGCGCGGGTGCCGTCCTTGGTGAACGTGCCGTAGAGGCCGGTGCGGGTGGTGCCGTTGGTGAGGAACGCGAGGTAGGCCTGGTCGGCGTGCGGGCCCGCGACGTGGAAGACCGGGGCGGTGCGCGCCTGGAGGGCGTACCACTGGTCGACCACGATGCAGTCGGCTCCCCACTCGCCCGGGGCAGGCACGGCCTCGCCGACGGCCTCCACCCGGTTGGCGCGGTCGATGACGGCGATGGCGTGCCCGAGGCTCCCCTGCTTCACGCCGACGTACTCGATCACCGTGCCGGTGGCCAGGGGGCTGTTCTTGGCCGCCAGGATGGCGATGACGACGGCGTTGAAGCTCTCGCAGACGCCGACGAAGGGCTGCTTGACGGCCCGCGCGGCGCCCCAGTCGAGGTAGGCCTTGACGCGGTCGGAGTGGGAGGGCGGGGTGTCGCCGTAGCCGAGGGACAGCGCCTTGAGCCGCGGGAGGACCGGCAGCAGCGTGTCCGACCTGGGCGCGTACTGCACGGGCCGGTTCCTCGGGTCCTTGCCGAACCTGCTCCGCGGGTCCGGGTTGATCGCGTTGTAGGGGTTGTCGACGTACACGCCCTGGTCGGGTCCGTTCACCGGGTCGGCCACCGCCACCCCTAACGACGACGCCTGGATGCGCGTGGCGATCCGGTCCTCCAACGACTGCGTGTCGGTCATGTCCCGCTCCTCCGTGCGACGTCCTGCCGGGAGGTTCATCGGCGGCGGGACGTCAGACGTGACGGGCCGGGCCGGGACTCGCCACGGGGTGCACGCCCCTCGCCCACCGACGTCACGGGCACAGGTCCTGTTCCGGCACCCCCGGGAAGTGCGTGGCCCAGTCGATGCCGAGCAGGTCGGCGCACACGTCGCGGACCGCGCGGTCGACGTCCACCGCCAGCCGCCACAACGCGCCGCCGCGCG
>NZ_JBFAAX010000977.1:0-2018 GCF_040639995.1 Actinosynnema sp. NPDC023658
CGAGTGGCCCGTCCTCGCCCAGGAGCCGGTCGAAGGCGCGGCGCACGACGTGGGTGCCGTTCACATCGGCGGCGTCGTGCGCTGCGATGTCGCTCAGTTCCGGGAAGGCCAGGAGCCTGCGGACGGTGTGCCGTGCTTCCTTGCGGAAGGCCATCAGGGCGCTGCGGAACCCGCTGTCGGCCAACGCGAGCTGGCGTCCCAGGCTGAAGGCGACCGCGTATCCCGTGTCGTAGACGCCAAGCTCCTCCATGTACACCAGGCCCTCGCCCGCCGAACTCAACCGGACGCCTTTGCCTTGCGGCAGGTCGTGCGCGGGCAGCGCCGTGAACGGACCCCGGTAGAAGCCGACTGTGGTCTCCCCGGACTCCAGGCCCTGAGGCAGCGCGGTGCCTCCCTGGCTCAGCAGGTCCAGGGCCTGCGGCACGTCGGAGGAGTCGGGCAGCGGGTGGTGGCGCAGCAGAGTCGCGGGGTCCGCGGCCAGTTGTTGGGCGATCTCGCCGAATCCCCGCTTCCCGTCGTCGATCGAGTTGAACGCCCAGGAGTGCAGTGAGATCAACCGCAGTCCGCTGTCCGGGGGCCGTTCCTTGCCGTCCAGATAGTTTTCGAACCCGTCGAGCGAGACGAGGTGGACGACCTGCATGCCCTTGTTGTCCGGGAAGCGGCTGGAGACCAGCACTGCCTTGATGTCGTCCTCGTCGGGCGGCGGGTCGGTTCCGACGACGTGGTTGGCGTCCGGCGGACCGCCCTCGCGGATGTGTGCGAGCATGCCCAGTTCGTAGGTGGTCGGGCAGATCGCGGTGAACAATGCGCCGGGAACCAGGACGCTGGTGACGGTCATCTCCCGCTCGTCGTCGTACAACGGCGGGTCGAAAGCGGGTGGTCGGCCGGGACCGGCCTGCCCGGTGGCGAGTTCGGCAGCGGTGGAAACCGTCACCTTGCCCACGGCCAGCGGGTCCTCGGGCAACTCGCCCGCCCTGAACAGCAGCAGCGCCAGCCAGGGGGCGCCTGCGGCGGCGCCGCTCAGCATGTGGAACCAGGGAAAGCCCGCTCGGGTGAGGGTGATGTGCGGCAGCAGCAGCCCGTATTCGCCTTGGGCACCGGGAAGTGGGTAGCAGGCGGTGACGTCCTCGGGCAGCAGTTGCAGGCGTGGCTGGCGGACCTCGAACACCTGCTCCAAGTCCGGCAGCAGGTCGTCACCGACCCGGCTGTCCCCGCTGAGGGTGTGGTCGACCGTGACGGTGTGCCGGCCCGCGTACAGCGAGGGCAGCCGGTGGTCGAAGAACCGTGTCCGGTGCTTGGGCTCATCCATCAGACCGCTCCTTCGGATGCATTCGTGGTCCCGGCCGCGAGGAGCATCGGTTCCGCGGTGAAAACCCTGGTCACAACTTTGGCGTAACCGGGAAGGTCGGTCTTGGCGCCGCCGGTGGTCAGGCCCAGGCCGTTCATCAGGGCGTGCACCTTGGAACGGGCTTCGCTCCGTGGGGCGGTGTCCACAGTCGCCGCGATCAGGTCCAGGACCCCGGCGGGTCGGGTAGGCGCCGGGATCAGCGGCACGTCGTCGGCGCTCAACGGCATCAGGCCGTTCGGGTTGGGGTCGAACTTGAAGGTGTCCTCGCCGATGTAGCCGGTCGACGCGCCGTAGTCGATGTCGGGCGAGGTGAGGGTGACCCCGGTGAGGTGCATCCGCTGCCCCTCGCCGTGCTCCGGGTCGCCGCTGTCGTCCCACAGTTGCGGCGGCAGCGCGGTGTACTGCGGCACGGCCTTCCACTTACCCAGGTCCACCCGCTGGCCCTCGAGGAGAACCTGAACGCGCTGGGTCGCCCTCAACCCGGTCACGCCCATCGGGTGAACGCCGAAGGACTGTCCTCCGATCACCTGGTCGCTTCTGCCGGTGGCGAGTTCGATGCGGCTGAGCGGCACCTGCGTGTCGGTGCCGAAGGTGAACCCCGATGCCTTGACCAGCCAGTCGCCGTGCCCAGGGTTTTCGACGTCACCCTCGGTGATGATGCCGTCGCCCG
>NZ_JBFAAX010000978.1:0-2016 GCF_040639995.1 Actinosynnema sp. NPDC023658
CGCTGACGTAGTCGCCGCGCTCGGCCCGCCAGGGGCTGACCGGGGTCACCGGTGTGGACAGCCGGTCGGCGAGGAAGTCCAAGTGGCCCTGGGCCCGCTCGCCGGTCAGCGCCTCGCGCTGCCACTGCGCGAAGTCCGCGTACCCGACCCGCAACGGCGCGGGCTCGCCCGCCGCCCCAATCCGGTGCCGGTACGCGGCGGCCAGGTCGTCGCGGAGGACCATGCGTGACCAGCCGTCCGCCGCGATGTGGTGGAACGTGACGACGAGCGACCACTCGGCGGCCCCCATGCGGGCGAGGGCAAAGCGCACCGGGTGCTGCCGGGCCAGGTCGAACCCGGCGAGCTGCTGCTCGCGGATGAACCGGCGCAGCCGGGTACGACCCGCGTCGCCCGTGCAGTCGAGCCGCTCGACGACCGGCGGGTCGGTGGTGACGCGCTGCGCCGGCCGGCCGTCGTGGACGTCGAAGACGGTGCGTAGCACGGCTTGCCGGCGCGTCACGTCCGCGATGGCCGCGGTGAGCGCGTCCGAGTCGAGGTCGCCGTCGAACCGCACCCGCAGCACGGAGTTGAACAGGCCCGCGCCGCCGGTGGCCCGGTCCATCGTGAAGAAGCCCTCCTGACTCAGGGCGAGGGGGTGCCACCGATCGGGCGCGACGGCCGGGGTCCGCTCCGGCCGGTCGGCCCGCGCCCGCTCCGCCTCGGCGGCGTCCCGCTCCTCGACCACGAACTCCGCGAGTTCGCGCGGGGTGCTGTAGAGGAAGATGTCCGCAAGGGTCACCTCGATCGCGTACTCCGCCTGCAACCGGATGGCGATCCTGGTGGCCGCCAGCGAGTCGCCGCCGAGCGCGAAGAGGCTGTCGCCCACGTCGCACCGCCGCACCCGGAGTTCCTCGCGGAAGAGCCGGCACACCACGCTGGCCACGTTGTCGGTCTCCGAGGCGATCACCGCCGCGGTGTCGCGGAATGCGATGATCAACGCGGGCCTGCTCGCATCACTGAGGTTGGGACCGCTCGCGTGGATCGTCATGCCGTCGAACAACGCCGCGCTGCCCGCCCGGAAATCCGGCACCTCCCGGTAGGGGGCGAGCCGGTCGAGCAGTTCCTGGTCCACCGACGGCGCTCCCACGTGTTCGTCGGCGCTGACGTGCGGAGCCAATCCGAGCTTGTGCGTGCCTCGGTAGAACTCCATTCCCCCGTTTGCCGCCGTGACATCCGACAATGCGATCCACAAATGCAGAAAATGGGGCGGGTCGATCGGGTTGGTCTGCAGTTCCTGATGGGCGCGGACCGCGCCGGCGCCGGGTGGTTTGGGAAAGCTCTCCAGGTAGTGGACGACCGGTTCCCACGGCACCGCGGCCTGCGCGACGCCGAGGATGTGCGGCCGGTTCGCCAGGTCGAGGAACCACGGGTCGTAGCGGTTCAGGTCGAGCATGCTGCGCAGCGTGCCGTCGTTGTAGTAGTGGTGGTACGCGGGCGGCACCGAGGGCAGGATCTCCGCTTCGTAGCGGGCGAGCGCGTTCTTCACCTCGGCCACCTGCGCTTCGTCGAGCAGGCCCTCGATGAACACCACGCCGTCGCGGCGCAGCGCTTTCGCCAGGTTCGGGTCGTCTGGTCGCAGGAACTTCATGGACGGCAGACCTCCAGCGGGCTCAGGACTCGCGGTTGCCAGCCGCGTCGTCGGTCACGGGCGGGTCGACCAACGGTTCGGCTCCGGCGCCCTCGTCTTCGTCCTCTTCGTCTTCGTCCAGGGCGGCGAGGGATTCCAGGTAGAGTTCGCGAACCTTGACCAGTTCGTCTTCGTCGAGAAATCGCGAGAATGAGCTCGGCATCGTATCCGCCCTCGCTTGTCGGTGTCGGTGATCTCTGCTATCACTGGGATGTGTCGACCGACGGAATCGCGCGAACGAATCCCGACGATCGTGGTGGTGCGCTGCTGGCGCGGCTCGCCGCACTCGGACCGGCGCAACGGGCCGCGTTGCGGGCACGCCTCGCGCAGGCGGCCGGTGTCCCGCTGAC
>NZ_JBFAAX010000979.1:0-2015 GCF_040639995.1 Actinosynnema sp. NPDC023658
GATCCGGCAAGGAGAACGACCATGTCGTTGACGGTGGATATGCCTCGCCAGTCCCGTGCGGCCGTCCCCCCGCGCCAAGGGGCGGGGGAAGCCGACCTGGTGGGCCGCTACCTGCGCGAACTCACGTCGACGCCGCTGCTCAGCGCCGCCGAGGAGGTCGTGCTGGCCAAGCGCATCGAGGCCGGCGTCTACGCGGCCGAGCTGCTGCGCCGGTCCGACGAGGGCGAGGTTCCGCCCTTCGACGCGGAACGTCACCGTGCGCTGCGGACCGTGGCCGAGCAGGGTCACCGGGCGAAGGACCACATGATCCGGGCCAACCTGCGCCTGGTGGTGTCGGTGGCCAAGAAGCACTCGTTCCGCGGCCTGCCGCTGCTCGACGTGGTGCAGGAGGGCAACCTCGGCCTGATCCGCGCGGTGGAGAAGTGGGACTACGCGAAGGGCTTCAAGTTCTCCACGTACGCCGTGTGGTGGATCCGCCAGGCCATCGAGCGCGGCCTGGCCGAGCAGACCCGGACCATCCGGCTGCCGCTGCACGTGGTCGAGGAGGTGTCCAAGCTGCGCAAGGTCGCCCGGCGGCTGCGGCTGGAGACCGACCGCGACCCGACCGTGGAGGAGGTGGCCGAGGCGGCGAAGGTGCCGCTGGCCCGGGCGGTCGAGCTGCACGCCGCGAGCCGCGCCACCATCAGCCTCGAGGCGCCGGTCGGTGACGACGGGGGCGCGTCGGTGGCCGACCTGATCGAGGACGCCGAGGCGGTGCACGCGCACGAGGTGGTCGAGCAGCGCGAGGTGGCCGAGGAGCTGCGGGCGCTGGTCGGCACGCTGCCCGAGCGGCAGGCACGCATCCTCACCCAGCGCTACGGCCTGTCGGACGGGCGTGCGCGCAGCCTGCAGGAGCTGGCCGACGAGTTCGGCCTGACCCGGGAGCGCATCCGGCAGCTGGAGAAGGAGTCCCTCAAGACACTGCGCGACCCCGAGCGCAACCAGGCCCTCTTCGACCGAGCCGGGTGATCGGTCCGCGGTGCGCGACCCCCGGCCCACCTTTTGCGGGTTCCGGCCGGGGGTAGCAGGGTCTGTGGTCTCCGATCCCGAGGAGCGCACGCCATGACCGAGCACCTCGCTCAGCTGACCACCACCGACCTGGACCGCGGCATCGTGCTCGTCGGCGTGTCCGGCACCCTCGACGCGGCCACCCACCGGCCCGTCGTGGACGGGCTCGACACGGCGTTCGAGTCACGTCCCCCCGGTCTCGTGCTGGACCTGAGCGCCGTCGACTTCATGGGATCGGTCGGCATCGCGATGCTGGTCAACGCCCACCACCGGGCCAAGAGGCTGCGCATCCCGTTCGCCGTCGTCGCGAACAGCCGCGCCGTCCTGCGTCCCTTGCAGATGAGCCAGGTCGACAGCGCCCTCCCGCTTCACCCGACCGTGGACGAGGCGGTCGCGGCGCTGCGGCTGGTGTCCACCTGACCCGCGCCACGCGGTCGCCGGGACCACCGGGCCACCCGGATCAGGCCGAGCGCGCCCAGCACCCCCAGCAGGGCCAGCCCGAACGGCCGCAGCGTGCGGGTCCACGGCCAAGCCGCACCGTCGAGCGCCAAGTGGTCGACCGGGTACTCGAGCACCCGCGCGGTCCACGTGGCGGTGGCCACGTCGGTCGTGCGCGCGAGGTCCGCCAGCACGCCGTCGAACGGGAAACCGGGCTCCCCGTGCAGGTAGACGGGCTCCAGGTCGGCGTAGCGGTCCGCCGCGCGCCCCCGTGCGGCCGCCGCGCCCGGCACCACCAACCGGTCGATCGCGCCCGCCGCGGCCGGGTCGGCCCTCGGGACGAACGTCAACCCGTGCCGTGACCGCACCGGCTCCGCGCCGGGTGCGACGGCCAGCGTGCCCACGGCCAGGGACTGCCCGTAGGTGTCGAAGGCCGACGCCAGCTCGATCTCACCGACCCCCTCGGTGAGCAGCACCCCGATCGTGTCGCGGTCCCACCCGAAAGCGGAGTTGAACCCGACGACGGCGTC
>NZ_JBFAAX010000980.1:0-2006 GCF_040639995.1 Actinosynnema sp. NPDC023658
GCGGGTGCGGGCGCAGGCGGGCAAGGCGGACGTCGTGGTGACCAACCACGCGATGCTGGCCGCCGGCTCGACGCTCATACATCTGATGCCTGCGCGGACCCCCTCTGACCAGCCATCAGTCCGCAGAGGGTGATCATGGCGGAGTCGGGGGGACGTCCTGACCGTTCACGGCGACAGACATCTGATGAAAGATCGGTCCGGGGGCTGGACTCGGGTGCCCGGAGCGGCTATACATCCGATCAATGAAGTCGAGCACGCACGGGCCGCACCCGTGCCGGGAACCTGGGCACAACCCCTGAATCGAGGAACTATGCAGCGCCGCAGAGTGCTCTCCGCCGTGGTCTGCCTCGCCATCGCCCTACCGCTGGCCGCGTGCGGCAGCGGCGGGACGTCGGGTGGCTCCGGTGGTGTCGGTCCGATCGGCATCGACTACCCGAGGTCGGACACCGACTTCTGGAACTCCTACATCACCTACGTGCCGACCTACGCGACCGAGCTGGGCATCAACCTGATGTCCCCGACGAACTCGCAGAACGACGTGTCGAAGCTGGTCGCGAACGCGCAGGCGCTGCAGGGCCAGGGCGCGAAGGCCATCGTCATGGCGCCCCAGGACACCGGTGCGGTCGCCTCGACCCTCGACCGGCTGGAGAAGGCGAAGATCCCGGTCGTCACCGTGGACACCCGGCCGGACAGGGGCAAGGCGTTCATGGTGGTGCGCGCGGACAACCGGGCGTACGGGGAGAAGGCGTGCCGGTTCCTGGGGGAGAAGCTGGGCGGCAAGGGCAAGGTGGTCGAGTTCCAGGGCTCGCTGTCCTCGGTCAACGGCCGCGACCGCTCCGAGGCGTTCGCCGGCTGCATGAAGTCCGAGTTCCCCGGCATCACGATCTTCGAGGAGCCGACCGACTGGGAGGGCGGCAAGGCTGCCTCGGCCCTCCAGACACGGCTCAACCAGCACCCGGACATCTCCGGCATCTACATGCAGGCGGGCGGTGCGTTCCTCGCGCCGACGCTCCAGGTGCTGCGCTCCGCGGGCAAGCTCGTGCCCGCCGGGCAGTCCGGGCACATCACCATCGTGTCCAACGACGGCATCCCGCAGGAGTTCGCCTCCATCCGCGCCGGCGAGATCGACGCGACCGTGTCGCAGCCCGCGGACCTGTACGCGAAGTGGGCCCTGTTCTACGCCAAGGCGGCGGTCGAGGGGAAGTCGTTCGCGGCCGGCAAGACCGACCACGACAGCACGATCGTCGACGTCGGCAACGGCCAGCTGGAGGACCAGCTCGCCGCCCCGCTGGTGACCAAGGACAACGTCGACGACAAGAGCCTGTGGGGCAACCAGAAGGCCGGCTCATGACAGCGGTGCCCACCCCGCCCCCGGCCGTCGAGGCCGTCGGGATCGACAAGCGCTTCGGCAGCACGGTGGCGCTCGACGACGTCGGCATCAGGGTCGAGTCGGGGGAGGTGCACGCCCTGGTCGGCCGCAACGGCGCCGGCAAGTCGACGCTGGTGTCGATCCTGACCGGGATGCGGACCGCCGACCGCGGCAGCGTCGCGTTCTCCGGGGAGCCCGCGCCGCCCGCGCAGGACCGGGCGGCGTGGCGGCGCCTGGTCGCGTGCGTGTACCAGCGGTCCACCGCGGTGCCGCACCTGACCGTGGCGGAGAACCTGTTCCTCAACCGCCAGTCCGAGGGCGCGGCGCCGATCCGCTGGTCGGCGCTGCGCGCCCGCGCCGGGAACCTGCTGGAGCAGTACGGCGTGGCCGTGCGGCCGGACGCGGCGGTGGCCGACCTGACCGTCGAGCAGCGCCAACTGGTCGAGATCGCACGGGCCCTCTCGGGCGGTGCGCGGTTCATCATCCTCGACGAGCCGACCGCCCAGCTCGACGCGCCGGCGATCGAGCGGCTGTTCGACCGGATGAGGGCGTTGCAGGACGACGGGGTGACGTTCCTGTTCATCTCGCACCACCTGCTCGAGGAGTACGAGGGCTGCCAGAGCGTCACGGTCTACCG
>NZ_JBFAAX010000981.1:0-2005 GCF_040639995.1 Actinosynnema sp. NPDC023658
GGCGCTGAGCCGGTCGCGGTGCGCGGCGGCGGCGCGCGCGGCTCCGGGCGCGACGCGGGCGGCCCGGTCGGCCGGGCCCCAGCCGTGCTGGACGAACTCGCGGAAGCCGGAGGCGTCGACGAGCCTGCTCGGGTCGCGGCGGGCGGGTTTGGTCACCGTGGGCAGCCTTTCGGGGTCGGGGCCTGGCACGTCGGGTCGCGATCGGCGGCCGGACGTCACCCCAGGATGCTCTCACCAGCACCGGGATCACCCAACCGGGTGTCTCCCTCTCCGAAACGGCCTACCCGCGGTGGGCGATCCGGTAGGTAACAGCCCCACGGCTACCTACGGCAGGTGATCGCACATGCGTCCCGAGGACGTCGTCGAACTGCGGGTGCACGGGGTGTCCGGCACCCCTCCGGAAGCGATGCTGGGCGACCCGTTCCCCACCCCGGTGGCCGGTGACGACGTCGCCCGGTTCCTGCGGTCGGGCACCCCGGTCCGGGCGCGGTCCAGCGGGCGCACCCGCACGGTCGAGGCGTTCCACTGGGGCCGGTTCACCTCGGGCGGCGCGAGTCGGGCGCTGTGGCTGGTGCTGATCCCGTTCGCGATCCTCAACCTGGCCCGCTACACGCTGCTGGGCGCGGGTCGGTTCGCCGAGGCGGTGCTGCGGCTGCTCGGCCTGGTCCTGACGTGCATGCTGGTCACGGCCACCGCGTACGTGTCGCTGGAGCTGCTGGTGCGGCAGTGCGCGGGCACGGTGGCGTGCCGGGCGGCGAGCCTGGGGTTCTTCGAGGGGTGGCCGTTCGGGGCGATGCTGCTGGTCGGCGCGGTGCCGCCGGTGCTGGTGATCACCGTGCTGTGGTGGTTCGGCCGGCAGACGTTCCTGTACGAGCCGAAGGGCACGCACCACGTCTGGGAGACCCGCACCGGGAGCCTGGGCGACTACGCGTTCTGGCACACGTCGCCGCGCACGCCCGTGCTGCGTGACGCGCACGTGGCGGCGGCGTGCGTGGTGGTGGGGGTGCTGTACGCGGGCGCGTTGCGGACCGCGCAGCCGGACCGGCCGTCGGACCTGCTGTCGTGGGCGGTGATCGGGCTGGGCGCGGGCGTGCTGGCGTGGGCCGTCGGGTGCGTGGTGGTGTCGCCGGACCGGCGTGCGGTGAACTCGCGGGCGTTGAAGTGGGCGTCGGTGGCGTACCTGCTGCTCGCGGCGGGGACGGCGACGGCGCTGCTGTGGCGGCTGCCGACCGACGCGACCGGCACCGTGCCGCCGCTGGCCGGGTTCGAGGCGGTGACCAACATCCTGTCCGCGTCCGCGATGCTGCTCCTGGTCGTGCTGCTCGGCGCGTGCGCGCACCTGCGGCACTCCGCGCGCGGGGTCGAGCTGATGGTGGCGGACAAGCGGTTCCGGCCGATGTGGCACGGCTACGCGGCGGTGGTGATCGCGGCCGTCGCGACCACGCTGGCGGTCGGGTTCAGCGGTGGCCTGGCCTACCGGGTGGTGGACTGGGTCGGTGACCCGGTGCCGGAGGCGGGGCGCCGGGGCTTGGTGCTCAGCACGAGCTACCTGGTCGGCGCGGGCCTGTGGGGCGTGCTGGCGATCGCGTTCCCGCTGCTGGTGGCGCCGGTCGTGGCGGCGATGGTGCGGCAGGTGTCGAGCGCGGTGGTGTTCGCGGTCGGGTCGGTGTCCGCGGTGGTGGCGGTGGCGTTGCGGTGGGCGTCCGCGCCGGGCTGGGCGTTCTGGGCCGCGGTGGTGGTCGCCGCCGCCCTCTACGCGGTGGGCTCGGTGTCCTGCGTCCGGCACGCGGTGGGCGCGGCGGTGCGGGACGGCGTGGTGGCCGACTACCCGGGACGCCCGGACCGGCCCGGCATCGGCAAGGTCGCGTTCACCCAGCGGCTGGCCGCGGCGAAGTACCGCTACCACTGGCTGCTCGGCGCGATCGCGCTGCTCGGCGGCGTGCTGGTGGCGGCGGGCGGGGGCCTGGCGCTGGCCCGGCTCGCGCACCCGGACTGGCGGGCCGCG
>NZ_JBFAAX010000982.1:0-1999 GCF_040639995.1 Actinosynnema sp. NPDC023658
CTCGACCAGCCCCTCGGCGGCCAGGCCGTTGACGTCGCGCCGGACCGTGACCGCCGTGACGCCCATGGCGCGGGCGATGGCGGTGATGCGCACGACGCCCCGGCCGGTCAGGTGCGCCAGCAGCCACTGCCGCCGGTCGGTGGGCAGCATGACGCCGCCGTCGACCGCCTGCGGTCCGTCGTCCACGACTGCCACCCCCGAATCCTGATCGAAATTGATCGTAACAAACAAACCGCACAGTATTGCTCTCCGCTTCTGACTGGGATTGACTGCTTTTCGCTGTCGAGCGGTGAAGTGATCGAGCGAGGAGGACGACGGCGTGGATCAGCGCTACGCGATCGGACCGCAGCAGGTGCGGTCGATGGGCACGGACGAGCTGCGGCGGAACTACCTGGTGGAAGACCTGTTCACCGAGGACGAGGTGCGCGCGGTCTACAGCCACCACGACCGCGTCGTGCTGGTCGGCGCGCTGCCGCGCACCGGTCCCCTGAGCCTGCCGACGTTCCCCGAGATCCGGTCCGAGCGGTTCTTCGACCACCGCGAGGCCGGGATCGTCAACGTGGGCGGTCCGGGCACGGTGGTCGTGGACGGCGAGGAGCACCGGCTCGCGCCGACGGCCTGCCTGTACGTCGGCCGGGGCGCGGGCGAGGTCTCGTTCTCCTCCGACGACCCCGCCTCGCCGGCGGCGTTCTACCTGTTCTCCGCGCCCGCGCACACCGCGTACCCGACAGTGCTGGTGGAGCCGGGCGAGGGCACGGTGCGGGAGCTGGGCGACCCGCTGACGTCCAACCGCAGGACGCTGACCCAGTACGTCCACGAGAACGGCGTGCGCAGCTGCCAGGTCGTGATGGGCGTGACGACGCTGCACCCCGGCAGCATGTGGAACACCATGCCCGCGCACACGCACGTGCGCCGCACGGAGGTCTACCTCTACTTCGGCCTGCCCGAGGAAGCCCGGGTCGTGCACTTGATGGGTGAACCGACCGAGACCCGGCACCTGGTCGTGGCCGACCGGCAGGCCGTCATCTCGCCGCCGTGGTCGCTGCACAGCGGCGTCGGCACCGCCTCCTACAGCTTCGTCTGGGCCATGGCGGGCGAGAACCAGGCGTTCGACGACATGGACCCGCACCCCGCGGCGGAGCTCCGGTGAGGCCCGAGGTGGGTGGGCTGTTCGACCTGACCGGGCAGACGACCGCCGTCACCGGCGCCGGTCGCGGCATCGGGCTCGCCGTGTCGCGGCTGCTGGCCGCGGCGGGCGCCGACGTGATCGGCATCAGCTCGTCGATGCCCGAGGGCGCGAGCGCGGCGCGGGCCGCCGTCGAGGGCGAGGGCCGCGTGTTCACGCCCGTGCGCACGGACCTCGCGGACCCGGGTCAGGTGGCCGAGCTGGGCGCGCTGCTCGCCGGGCGGGCGGTGGACGTGCTGGTCAACAACGGCGGCACGATCCGCCGCGCACCGGCCGCCGAGCACGGCGACGCCGACTTCGACCACGTGCTGGCGGTCAACCTCCGTGCCACGTGGACGTTGTCGCGCGACGTCGGCCGGGCGATGCTGGCCCGCGGCACGGGGCGGATCGTCAACGTCGCGTCGATGCTGAGCTTCCAGGGCGGCATCACCGTGCCCGGCTACACGGCGTCGAAGTCGGCGGTGGCGGGCCTGACCAAGGCGCTGGCCAACGAGTGGGCGCACCGCGGGGTCAACGTCAACGCCGTGGCGCCCGGCTACGTCGCCACGGACAACACCGGCGCGTTGCGCGCGGACCCCGACCGCAACCGGTCCATCCTCGACCGGATCCCGGCCGGGCGCTGGGCCGACCCCGAGGACATCGCGGGCGCGGTGCTGTTCCTGTGCTCCCGCGCCGCCGACTACGTGCACGGGGTCGTGCTGCCGGTCGACGGCGGGTGGCTGGCCCGGTGACCCGCCGTGCGGCAGCGGTCAGGCGGACGGCGGCGCGGACGAGCCGCGCACGCGCAGGGACGGGGTGATCACCACCCGCTGC
>NZ_JBFAAX010000983.1:0-1995 GCF_040639995.1 Actinosynnema sp. NPDC023658
CGGCTCGGGGAACGCGGCGGGGTCGCGGTTCGCGGCGAACAGCGACGCGATCACGCCGTCACCCGGTCCGAGCGCCGTGCCGCCGATCGTCGCCTCGCCCGCCACCGCCCGCACCACGCCGTGGTGCACGGGGCTGAGGTAGCGCAACAGCTCCTCCACCGCGTTCCCGACCAGGTCGGGCTCCGCGACCAGGGCCTCCCACCGCGACCGGTCCCTTTGCAGCGCCAGCACCGACAGCGCGATGGAGTTCGCGGTCGTCTCGTGCCCGCCGACGAGCAGCAGCACGGTCATCCCGACCGCCTCCTCGTCGCTCAACCCCGGCTCGCGCACCAGGCGGCTGACCAGGTCGTCGCGCGGCGAGGTGCGGCGGGCGCGGACCAGGTCCGCCAGGTAGGCGTGCAGCTCGTCCAGCGCCGCCTGCACCTGCTCGGCGGACAACGACCGGTCGAGGTGGGCGCGGCTGCGGGTGGAGAAGAACTCCTGGTCCGCCACCGGAACGCCGAGCAGCAGGCAGATCACGTCCGACGGCACCGGCAGCGCGAACCCCGTCACCAGGTCTGCCGGGCGCGGTCCCGCGCGCAGCGCCGCCAGCCGGTCCCGCGTGATCCGCTCGACCTCGGGGCGCAGCGCGTCCATCCGCCGCACGGTGAACTCGCCGGTCACCAGCCGCCGGTACCGGGTGTGCTCGGGCGGGTCGGTGACCAGGAAGCTCCCCGGCGCGGCCTTCCGGTCCACCACCGGCCGCAACTGCGGGAAGCCGGGCGTCGACGGGTCCGACGAGAACCGGCCGTGGTCGCGCAGCACCGCCCGCACGTCGTCGTACCGGGTAACCAGGTGCGCCTGCTGGCCGTGCCGCAACGACACCGGGCACACGGGGGACTCCGACCGCAGCACCGCGAACTCCGCCGGCGGGTCGAAACCGGGACGACGCGCGATCGGGTAGTCCATGGTGATCGACCTTATAGCCGCCACCCGTCCCGGACGGGCGCGTGAACGCGCACACTGCCCACGTGGACCCGGTGACAGCGCACGCCTGGGCGGCACTCGGCGGCCGACCCGACCTGACCGTCCGGTACGTGCCCGCGGGTGACGTGCTCGGCGCCCGCCTGCCCGTGCGGGACATGGCACGGGCGACCGTCGGCGTCTGCGCGTTGGCGGCGGCCGAGCTGTCCGCCGCGCGCGACCGCACCCCCGTGCCGCCGGTGACGGTGGACGAGGCCGGCGTGGCCACCGCGTTCACCAGCGAACGCCACCTGCGCATCGACGGGCGCACCGGTGCCGCCTTCGCGCCGCTGTCCGGGTTCTGGCGCACCGCCGACGGCTGGGTCCGCACCCACGCCAACTACCCGCACCACCGGGCACGCCTGCTCGGAGCCCTCGGCGTCGACGACGACCGGGCCGCGCTGGAACGCGAGCTGGCGCCCCGTCGGGCCGTCGAGGTGCAGGAGACCGTGCACGCCGCGGGCGGCCTGGCCGTCGCGGTGGCGACCGCCCCGGACCCGACCCGGCTGCCCCTGGTGGAGACCTCGCCCACCGGCGCCGACCGGCGCGAGCCGCCGCCGGCGTCCCGCCCCGCCGAAGGGGTCCGCGTCCTCGACCTCACCAGGGTGATCGCCGGCCCGGTCGCCACCCGCACGCTCGCGTTCCTGGGCGCGGACGTCCTGCGCGTCGACTCGCCGCACCTGCCCGAGGACCCCGAGATCCACGCCGACACCGGCCAGGGCAAGCGCTCCACGTTCCTCGACCTCTCCGACCGCCGCGACCGGCGCGCGTTCGACGACCTCCTCGACCGGGCCGACGTCGTCGTCACCGGTTACCGCCCCGGAGCGCTGGACCGTCACGGCCTGGCGCCTCAAGCGCTGCTGGACGAACGCCCCGGCCTGGTCGTCGCCCAGCTCTCCGCCTGGGCCGGCAGCACGCCGGGGGTGCCGTCCGTGCTCTCGACCGCGGCGATGCCGGTGGCGGCCTGGACCAGGCTGTCGAACCCGCGCCGGT
>NZ_JBFAAX010000984.1:0-1994 GCF_040639995.1 Actinosynnema sp. NPDC023658
CTGTCGGCCAGGGAGTCGTAGAAGCCGTCGAGGTCGACCGCGTCGGTGTTCGGCTCGCTCCACGGCACCGGCGGGGTCGCGCCCGAGCCCAGCACACCCGTGGCGTGCCGCAGCCAGTCGCCGTCCGTCCTTGAGTGCACGCTGACGTCCCGCCGTCCGGTCCGGTCGGACGCACCGACCGCGATCCGCACGTCGACCGCTCCGGCGAGCACCAACGGCGCTTCCAGCACCAGCTCCTCGATCGCCGGGCAGTCCACCTGCGCACCCGCCCGCAGGACCAGCTCGACGAACGCGGCACCCGGCAGGAGCGCGGAGCCGAGGACGACGTGCTGGGCGAGCCACGGTTGGGTCGCCGGGGACATCTGCCCGGTCAGCACCACGCCCCCGTCGTCCGGCAGCTCCACCACCGCACCCAGCAGGGGGTGGTCGACCGGGTGGAGCCCGGCACCCGTGACGTCCGCCGAGGCGGTGGGCAGCAGCCAGAACCGTTCGCGCTGGAACGCGTAGGTCGGCAGGTCGGCGTGACCGGTCGGCACGGTCCACTCCGCGCCCTGCTCCCACAACCGTCCGAGCGCGGCGAGGAGACGTTCGGGCTCGTCGTGGTCGCGCCGCATCACCCCGGTCGGGACCAGCGTCGGGTGCGGACCGATCTCCAGGAACGTCGTCACCCCGTTGGCACGCAACCACTCCACGCCGTCCGCGAACCGGACGGCTTCCCGCGCCTGCCGCACCCAGTAGGCGGGGTTGTGCAAGTCGGTGGGCTTCCCCGTCACCGTCGACACGATCGGCGTCGACGGCGAGTGGAAGGTCAGGCCTTCCAGTACCCGCGCGAACTCCGTGAGCATCGCGTCCACGTGGGCCGAGTGGAACGCGTGGCTCACGGCCAGCCTGCGCGTCTCGCGGCCTCGTTCCCGCCAGAGGTCGGAGATCCGCAGCACCGCGTCCTCGTCGCCGGAGATCACCACCGCGTCCGGGCCGTTGACCGCCGCGATCCCGACCGCACCGGTGAGGGTGGCGACGACCTCGGCTTCCGTGGCGCGGATCGACACCATCGCCCCGCCCGCCGGCAGCTCCTGCATCAACCGACCCCGCGCGGACACCACCGCGCAGGCGTCCTCCAGGCTCAGCACACCGGCGACGTGCGCGGCGGCGAGTTCTCCGACCGAGTGCCCGACCAGGTAATCCGGCGTCACGCCCAACGACTCCACCAACCGGTACAACGCCACCTCGATCGCGAACAACGCCGGCTGCGCATACCGCGTCTGATCGAGATCGACCTCCCCCAGCGCCAACCCGAGACGCGAACACACCTCGTCCAACACCCGGGCGAACACCGGGAAGGCCGCTGCCAGCCGCTCCCCCATGCCGCGCCACTGCGAACCCTGGCCCGAGAACACGAACGCGGTCTTGCCGGTGTCCGCCTTCACGACGATGGCGTCGGCCAGGGCGTCGAGGTCGGCGGCGAGCCTGGACCGGTCGGTGAGGGCGGCCCGGTAGGGGAACCGGGACCTCGCCAGCAGGGCCGCGCCGACCGCCGGGTCGTCCACGAGGTCGCGCAGGCGGCGGGCCTGGGTCCGCAGGGCGTCCGGCGACTTCGCCGACAGCAACCACGGCGACCAGGCGGGCACGTCGACCGGTTCGGCCTCGGGGGCCTGTTCGAGGATCACGTGGGCGTTCGTGCCGCTGATCCCGAACGCCGAGACGCCGGCCCGGCGCGGGTGGTCGTCACCGGGCCACGGGCGGGTCTCGGTGAGGAGCCGGATCTCGCCGTCCTGCCACTCGACGTGCGGCGTCGGCGCGTCCACGTGCAGCGTCCTGGGCAGTCGGCCGTGCCGCAGGGCCTCGATCATCTTGAGCACGCCCGCGATGCCGGCGGCGGCCTGCGTGTGACCGATGTTCGACTTGACCGACCCCAGCCAGAGCGGTTCGGACCGGTGCTGGCCGTAGGTCGCCAGCAACGCCTGCGCCTCGATCGGGTCGCCCAACGTCGTGCC
>NZ_JBFAAX010000985.1:0-1994 GCF_040639995.1 Actinosynnema sp. NPDC023658
CCGGGACCTGGGCGAGGCCTGCCTGCGCGCCCGCGACGCCGTCGACGTGCTGGCCGGCGACACCCCCACCCTCCACCGCGTCCGGCGGGACGTGCACGCGCTGAACCTGCACGCGATCCTGCACCCGAACGCCAACCTGGAGCGCTACGGCCCGGTCTTCCTCGGCGGCCCCCGGGAGGACTGAGCGACCGCCGATCAGAACCGGGGGACGGTCCACTGGGCCGTCGCGGCGGCCACGAGGGTGCCGTCGGATGCGTAGATCGAGCTCAGGGTCGTCGCCACCGGGCCCAGGCGTTGGACCTGGCGGGCCACCACGACGTGCGGCTCGCCCGGCTTCGGGGTCGTGTGCAGGTCCGCCGCCATCCGGGTCAGGACCATCGGCTCGTCCGTCGCCCACCCGGCCGGGCAGTCCAGCACCGCCCACAGCACCTCCGGCGACGTCTCCAGCGGCACCCACGGGCAGGCCACCGCGTTCGGGCCCACCGCTTCCGGTGCAAGCAACAGGCCGTCCACGCTGTCCTGACCGCACACGAAGCACTGGTCGTGGCCCGGGTAGTCCTCGACCGCCCGCGCCACCTCCGCCGCGGTCAGCGGTGGGGTGGCCGGGATCGGCTCCGGACTGGCGACCATCGTGGCGACGACCTGCTCGTCGAACACCAGCACCGCCTGGTCGGGGCTGATCTCCAGGTGCATCGGCTGGTCCAGCGGCACCGGCAGCAGCAGCGACACCACCGGCGTGCCCTCGATCGGACCCACCGACGACGCCAGCAGCCCGCACGTGTACCCACCGTGCGCGACACCCGGCGCACCGCCGAACCGCACCGGGACCAGGACTTCGCTCTCCGCGATCACACCCCGAAGGTGCCCCGGGCGGCGGAGGTCCACACCCCCGCCGCCGCACGGCGTCAGTCGCGCTCGATCACGTGACCCACCACGTCCGGACCGGGGTGGGCGTGCCCGGACCCGTCACGCCGCTCGTCCGGCTCCGGCAGCTCCACCGGCGACCCGTTGGCCGCCGCACCCGCCGGCCGCGGACCCACCCACGCCAGCGCCAGCGCCGTCTCGCCCTTGAGGAACCGGTGCGCCCGCACACCACCCGTCGCCCGACCCTTCGCCGGGTACGCGGAGAACGGCGTCACCTTCACGCTCTGCCCGGTCGACGTGACCACCATCGGCTCACCGTGCTCGTCGTCGTCCGTGCGCACCGCGCCGAAGAACACCACCCGCGCGTCCGACCCGACGTTCACCCCGGCCATACCACCGCCGCGCAACCCCTGCGGCCGCACCAACGACGCCGAGTACCGCAGCAGCGACGCCTCCGACGTGACGAACACCAACGTCTCGTCCGGCCCGGTCAACCACGTCGCGCCGACCACCTCGTCACCCTCCTTGAGGGTGATCACCTCGAACTCGTCCGACCGCACCGGCCACTCCGGCGAGCACACCTTCACCGTGCCCGACCTCGTGCCCAGCGCCAGACCCGGCGACGTGGTGTCGGTCAGCGGCGCGATGCCCACGACCCGCTCCCCCGCCTGCAGGTCGACCAGCTCACCGGCCGCCATGCCGCCGCTCAACGACACCGTGCCGCTGTGGTCGGGCAGCACCGGCAGCGGCAGCACGTCGGTCTTGAACGCACGACCCCGGTTCGTCACCAGCAGCACCTGGCCGCGCGCCGTCGTGTGCACCGTCGCCGCCACCGCGTCGTGCTTCGTCCGCCCGTTGCGCCGACGCGCCTCCGACGACTCCTCCGACTCCGCCGCCGTCCGCGCCACCAGCCCCGTCGCGGACAGGATCACCTGGCACGGGTCGTCCGCGACCTCCAGCGGCCCGGCCGGCTTCGACGCCGCCAGCACCTCCTTCAGATCACCGTCGAGCAGGGTGGTCCGGCGCTCCTGCTGGAGGTCCTTGGCCACCTTCGCCAACTCCGTCGACACGACCTTCTTCAACACCTGCGGGTCGTCCAGGATCTTGCTCAGCTCGGCGATCTCGCCGCG
>NZ_JBFAAX010000986.1:0-1993 GCF_040639995.1 Actinosynnema sp. NPDC023658
ACTCTGTTAACGCTAACAGCACGATCCGCGACGGTTCAATAGCTGAGTCGCTACGTCGTTGATGCAACCCTCTGGAGTCGAATCCGTTCGACAGCCGGACCCGTTCGCGCGCGTTACCGCAATCTGTTAACGATAACAAGCGTCGGGTGGCGGATCGCCTGTTCGATCCCCTGCACCGCCGACGGGGTCCCGTACCTGCCGATCACCGGATCGCCGCGGCCCCTCCCGATTCGTCCGGTTCCGCGGGACGATGCGCTGTCCTCCCGGTCCGGGCTCGACGCAGAAACGCAGGTGATCGCCGTGGACTCCGCACTGACGAGCGTCGGCCTCCCGGTCGCCCTGGCCGTGGTCATGTTCGGGCTCGGGCTGTCGCTGACGGCCGCCGACTTCGCCCGGGTCGCGCGGGAGCCGCGCGCCGTCGCGGTCGCGTTGGCCACCCAGCTGGTCCTGCTGCCGGCGGCCTGCTTCGGGCTGGTCCTCGCGGTCGACCTCGACCCGGTCCTCGCGGTCGGCATGATGCTGCTCGCCGCGTCACCCGGCGGCACCACGGCCAACCTGTTCCGCGGCGACGTCGCGCTGAACATCACGCTCACCGCGGTGAACTCGGTGATCGCGTCGGTCACCCTGCCGCTGATCGTGAACTTCGCCCTGGACCACTTCGAACCGGCGACCGAGGGCGCGCTCGGGCTGGAGTTCGGCAAGGTCGCCCAGGTGTTCGCGCTCGTGCTGGTCCCGGTCGTGCTGGGCATGCTCGTGCGTCGCTGGTCGGCGGCGTTCGCGGACCGCGCGGACCGGCCGGTGCGGATCGTCTCCGTGGTGGTGCTGGTGGTCGTCATCGCGGGCACGATCATCTCCGAGCTGGAGAACACCGCCGCCTACCTGGCCGCCGTGGGGCTGGTGAGCGTGCTGTTCTGCGCGTTCAGCCTCGCCGCCGGTTACCTCCTCCCCCGGCTGGCGAAGGTCGGCCGGCGGCAGGCCGTCGCGTCGGCGTTCGAGGTCGGCGTGCACAACAGCACGCTGGCGATCACGGTCGCGATCAGCGTGCTGGGCAGCGAGCGACTGGCCGTGCCGGCCGCCGTCTACGCGGTGGTGATGTTCCCGCTCGCCGCCGCGGCCGGGTTCCTGCTGACGCGGAACCGGGCCCCGCTCGACTGAACGCCGAGCCGGAAGCCGCCGAACGGATCACGCGTCGACCGATTTATCGGGGTGACCGATACTCCGCTCGAATGAGAACGTGCGCGAGACCGATACCGCCCCGGTGAAGCAGTGCGTACTCGCCAACCCGCATGTAACCCTTCCGTGCTCACCCAAAAGTGTCACGGAGGGACAAACCCGGACATGCGATTACTCCGCCGCGCACGACTCTCCACCCGTTCCAGACGCGCGACCGCCGTGGCCGCCACGGCCCTCCTGGTCGCCGCGACCGCGGTGGCGCTCCCGCCGACCGCCGACGCCGCCGTGCCCACCGGCTTCACCGACACCCTCGCCATCGGCGGCCTGACCAACCCGACCGCCGTCTCCTTCGCCCCCGACGGCCGCGTGTTCATCGCGGAGAAGAGCGGCCTGGTCAAGGTCTACGACTCGCTCGCGGACACC
The DNA here is from genome assembly GCF_040639995.1 of Actinosynnema sp. NPDC023658. Lineage (NCBI taxonomy): Bacteria > Bacillati > Actinomycetota > Actinomycetes > Pseudonocardiales > Pseudonocardiaceae > Actinosynnema > Actinosynnema sp. NPDC023658. The sequence goes on from NZ_JBFAAX010000986.1 coordinate 1,597, forward strand.
ACCGCGACCGTGTTCGCAGACCTCCGCGCGCAGACGCAGGACTTCTGGGACCGCGGCCTGCTCGGCCTGGCCGTCGACCCGCAGTTCCCGACCCGCCCGTACGTCTACCTCGCCTACACCTACGACGCGGCGCCCGGCGGCACGCACCCGCGCTGGGGCGACCAGTGCCCGACCCCGCCCGGGGCGACCGACCAGGGCTGCGTGGTCACCGGCCGGGTCTCCAAGCTGACCATGGGCGCCGGCGGCACGATGACCGCCGAGCAGCCGCTGGTCACCGACTGGTGCCAGCAGTACCCGAGCCACTCCATCGGCACGGTCACCTTCGGTCTCGGCCTGGCCCGCGCGGCCGGCCGCGAGCACGACGTGAGCCCGATGGTGCGGTCGCTGGCGCTGCGCC
>NZ_JBFAAX010000987.1:0-1986 GCF_040639995.1 Actinosynnema sp. NPDC023658
GGGCCAGTTCCCGCAGTGGGCCGACCTGCCGGTGACGCCGGTGGAGGTCGACGGGTGGGACAACCGCACGTACCTCCGGCGCGGCCAGCGCCTACCACGCCATCGCCTCCCCCACCTTCGCCCTGTGGACCCCCGACGAGGCCCGCGGCCAGGTGTACGGCCTCGCCGTCACCGCGCTGAAGATCGCCCAAGGTCTCGGCGTCGCCGCCGCCGGCTTGGCCGCCGAACACCTCCCGCCCCACCAGGTCGTCGCTGCCGGCGGCGTGCTCGGCGTGCTCGCCGCCCTCGCCGTGGGCGTGCTGTGGCGGCGCAGCGGCGCGACTCGCGGAGGACGACCCGCCATCCGCTGACGCGGCCGCCATCCGCTGACGCCGCCACCATCCGCTCACGCCGCCGCTGCCGTGCGAGCCGGCCCGGTGGCCTGCGCGGGCCCGCAGGCTGACCTGTGTGCAGCGAGGAGGACCGGATCTGCGTCCCGGTGCCCTTCTACTACTGCTTCGGGATGGTCACGGGTGACCTCGCCGCGACCTTGCAGCGGCCTCGCATGGCGCGTGTGTGGGTTGGTCGGGCCTCCTCTTCGTTTCAACCGACGTTTTGGCGGGCGGATAACGGCGTTTTTGTTCTTCGCTTGTCGAAGTTCACACGATTGAGGGGCGGGGGTTGACGGCTGACCAGGGTTGGTGGGGTGGAGTTGGTTGGTGGGGTGGTGGCTTGGTCCAGTGTGGAGGAGAAGGTGGATGACGGGAAGGCTTGGGGATCACGCCTTCGGGTGCATCCACCTTCCGGTCCTCGGGGGCGGGAGGGGTTTACATGGGGTTCCAGCCGTCGGTGCCCGCCAGGTACTTCTGCGGGGTGTAGTCGGCGGCTTGGGAGTCTGGCAGCTGGGGGCGGTTGGAGTTGGTGCCGGCCCCTGGGCCCGTGTTGCGGTACTCCAGGAAACGCGCGTTGCGCCACGAGTTGCCGGACATGTCGGTCCACGGCTGGGAGGTCTTGAGGGTCGAGTCCAGAGTGGACTCGCGGTACAGGACTTGGGCGTCCGGGCGCCACGGGCGGCCCAGCTGGGTGGTGTTGGTGGTCGTGCCGGTGATCGTGCAGCGGTAGAACAGGAGGCCGTACTTCTTGGTGTTCGGGGTGCTGGCGGCGGTGATGGGGCCGCCCGTCGTGCGCTTCTCGTGCACGGTCATGCGGTCGAAGACCATGGTGCCCGCGCCGAAGATGAAGTCGACCGTGCCCTCGACGTAGGAATCCACCATGTACGCCCGGGTGCGCTCGTTGACCAGGAAGGTGTCCTGGTCCCCGAGCAGTCGGACGTTGCGGAACACGGCGCGGTCGGCGTTGAGGTGCAGCGCGACCGCCTGCTGGTCGACGGTGCTGGAGTTCTCGTTGTAGTCGTTGGCGATGGTCAGGTTCGTGGCCGTGAAGTCGCGCCCGTCGACGAACGCGCTGGCGCTGTTGAACGTGCCGTTGCTGCCGGCCGAGTTGTTGTAGACGATCACCGTGTTCGACGGTGACGAGCCGAGGCCCTGGAGCGTGATGGCGGTCTTGGTGGACGGCACCCGCACCACTTCGCGGTAGGTGCCCGGTTTGATCGTGATCACCGTGCGAGTGCTGCTGTTGCTGGTCGCGGCGTCGATGGCGGCCTGCACGGTGCGGTAGGTGCCGGTGCCGTCGGACGCCACGGTCGGCCGTGCGGTCGACGACGTCGTCGTGGTCGTGGTCGTCGTGGTCGGAGTGGTGGTGGTCGTCGAAGACGAAGAAGTGGTGGTGGTTCCGCTGGTGGTGGTCGTTGTGGTGGTGGAGCCGGTGCACGTGACGCCGTTGAGGGTGAAGGCGGTGGGGACGGGGTTGGTGCTGTTGTTCCACGTCCCGTTGAACCCGACTTCCACCGAACCGCCGGTGGGGATGCTCGCGTTGTACCCGACGTCGGTCGCCACCACGTCACCCGACGCGGGGTCGGCGGTGAAGCCCCAGGCGCTGGTGTCGGTG
>NZ_JBFAAX010000988.1:0-1986 GCF_040639995.1 Actinosynnema sp. NPDC023658
CCACCTGGAGCACGCCGCGCGCGCCGGACGTGGGCCCGACGTGGTCGTCGATCTCGGCGGTGTCGAGCAGCAGGTCGTCCACGTGCTCCGACCGGTGCACCCGTCCCAGCAGCACGCCCGCACGTCCCGGCTCCGCGCGTTCGAGCACGACGCACGCCGCGAGGGCGCGCAACGGGCCCGCGATGGACGTGGCGGTGTCGTCGTCGGGTTCGACGCCGACGACCACGACCCGGTCCGCGCGTCCGGCGCGCAGCGCCAGCGCGCCCAGGCCGACCGCGTCCAGCCCGGACGTCTCGCCCGAGCACACGGTCAGGTTGGGCCCGGTGAAGCCCCAGCGGATCGCGATGGTGCTGGCCACGACGTTGCTCGATGCGTTGGGGCTGTTGAGCGGGCTCACGTCGCGGCCGGAGCCCGCGCGTTCCTCGCGCACCACCTCGGCCACCGTCGCGACGTTGCCGTAGTTGGAGCTGACGATCACGGCCGTGCGGTCCGCCCCCGGCAGGGGGAGGGTCGGCCTGCCCTCGGGCAGACCGAGCGCGCGGTGCACCGCGCACAGCGCGAGCCGGGTGGACGGCTCCTTGTAGAGCAGGCCCTTGCGGCCCAGCAGCACGTGCGCCTGGTCCGGTCCGACGGCCGGTTCGGCCGCCAGCAGCGCGAGCAACCGGTCGTCCGGCGAGCCGGGGCCGGGCAGGTGCACGGCCTGGGCGGTCACCATCACCTCTGCGGTCACGGGGCCACCTCGATCACGCACACCGCGTTCACGCCGCCGAAGCCGAACGCGTCGACCTGCACGACCGCGGGCCCGCTGATCGACGCGGGCTCGTCCACGACCAGGCGCAGGTCCGCGGCCTCGTCGATCGCGGTCCGCAGCCCCACGTTGGGCGGCACCCACCCGGCGCGCACCGACTCGACGGCGAGCACCAGGCTGGTCAGCGCCGCCGCACCGGAGGTGTGGCCGATGGCGCCCTTCACCCCGGTGACGAGCGGTCGCTCGGCCACGTCGGCGAACACCTCGGCCAGGGCGGCGGCCTCGGTCGGGTCGTTCAGGGAGGTGCCGGTGCCGTGGGCGAGCACGAGGTCCACGTCGTCGGGGGTGATCCCGGCGCGTTCGTGGGCGTCGCGCATCGCCGCCACGATGCCGCGCACGTCGGGCGCGGTCTCGTGGTAGGCGTCGCAGGACAGGCCGACACCGAGCACCACGGGCCCGTCACCGCGGGGCTGGACCACGACCGCCGCCGCGCCCTCACCGAGCAGGACACCGGTCCGGTCCCGGTCGAACGGGCGCACGGAGGTCGTGGGCTCCTCGCCCACGCGGCCGATCATCGTCAGCATGCTCTCGGTGGTGGCGTCGCAGCCCGCGACGACGACCGCGTCCGCTTCGTCCGCGGCGAGCAGGTCCGCGGCGATGGCGAGCGCGTGCCCGGACGCCGAGCACGCGTTGGACACCGTGATCACGTCCGCGACTCCGGGCAGCGCGGCCCGCACCGCCGCCGCGAAGTGCAGCTCCTCGGGGAGCACCGGGACGCCGTCGGCGGTGAACCGCTCCACCGACCGCAGCTCCCGCAGACCGGTGCCGACGATCGCCGTGACCCGCTGGGTCGTGGCGTCGAGCCCGGCCTGCGCCGCGGCGGCGGCCACGCACTCGGTGAGCCAGCCGGCGGCGCGGCGCGGGCGTTCCACGTCGCCGTCGTCGATCTGGTAGCCGTGGGTGACGTTGAGCTTGGCGGTGTCGTGGAAGCGCAGGGGCGAGACCCCGCTGACGCCCTCGACCAGCGCCTTGAACGTCGTCGTCGTGTCGCCCAGGCAGGTGCGGATCTCGGCTCCGGTGATGACGCTAGCCACGGGCGTACCCCCGGATCACGGCCGCGCCGACCGCGCCGTCGGCCGAGACCGACGTGACGACGCCGACCCGCCCGTCCAACGCCTTGTCGCCGCGGTGGTGCGCGAGCAGCGCGGACACCTGGAGCGCGCCGGAGGCCGCGTGGC
>NZ_JBFAAX010000989.1:0-1986 GCF_040639995.1 Actinosynnema sp. NPDC023658
GACCTGCTGGCCTGGGCGCCCCCGCCCCGCGAGGGCGGTGCGGCGCAGGCCGTGGCGCTGCCCGGGTACAGCGACTTCCGGCTCGTCGCGCACGGCGGCGAGGGCACCGTCTACCGGGCCACCCAGGACGGGCTGGGGCGCGACGTCGCGGTGAAGGTGCTGGACGTGACCGACCAGGGCACGATCAGCCGGTTCCAGCGCGAGCTGGAGATCACCGTCCGGCTCGGCCGCCAGCACCCGCACATCGTCACCGTGCTGGACACCGGGGTGATCGCCGGTCGGCCGTGCATCGTGATGGAGTACTACGACCTGGGCTCGCTGCACGACCGGTTGCAGCAGCGCGGGCCGCTGCCGGTGCACGAGGTGGTGGCGGCGGGGGTCGCGGTGGCGGACGCGCTGTCGTTCGCGCACGGGCAGGGCATCCTGCACCGGGACGTGAAGCCGCAGAACATCCTGGTGCTGCCCACGTCGTACGTGCTGGCCGACTTCGGCATCGCGCGGGGCGCGGACGCGGCGCACACGGCGTCGTTGCAGATGGTGAGCTACCGGCACGCGGCTCCGCAGATGGTGGACGGCCGACCGCCCGCCGCGGCCGACGACGTGTGGTCGCTGGGGTCGACGCTGTTCACGCTGCTCGACGGGCAGCCGCCGTTCGCGTCGGACAACCCCGGCGAGGACACCGTGCTGGCCTACCTCGGTCGGGTGCGGGAGGCGCCGCCCCGGTCGCTGCTGCGCCGGGACGTGCCCGCCGAGCTGGTGGCGATCATCCTGCGGTGCCTGCGCAAGTCGCGGGAGGAGCGGTTCCCGGACGCGGCGTCGGTGCGGGCGGCGCTGGCGGCGGTGCCCACCTGGACCCCGCAGTCCACAGTGGACCCGGATCGCACGGCGGCCGTGCGGCGGGAGGTGCCCGAGCGCTACCCGGACGGTCCGACGGAGCTGCCCGACTTCGGGCCGGTGCCGGTGGTGGAGGCCGCGCCGGAACCGGTCGTCGTCGAGCCCGAGCCGGTGAGGACGTGGACCGAGGACCTGGCCGACCTGACGGTGCGCCACCACACCGCGCCCCGACCGGTCGTGCCGCCGCCCGCGCCGCCGTTGGTGGAGCTGCCCGAGCCGCCGCCGCGCCGGCCGCGCAGGTCGTGGACGTTGGCGGCGGTGGGCGCGGTGGTCGTGGGCGTGGTGGTCGGGGTGGCGTTGAGCCTGCCGGGGCGGTCGGACGAGGCCGCGGGTCCGTCGTCCGCGGTGCCCGTCACCACTTCTATTTCTACTTCTGTGGCCGCGACGGTGACGGCGTCGGCGAGCCTGCCGGAGGGCGGTGACCCGAGCTTCCGCCCGGTGCTCAAGCGGTTGGAGGACGGGGGTGACCGGATCGAGCTGTTCTGGTCGGATCCGAGCGACGGCAACGCCCAGTTCGTGCTCGTGGACGTGACGGGTCCGTCGGCCAAGCCGTTGGTGACGGTGGCGGCGGGCGCGACGTCACACGTGCTGGAGGGCTTGGAGCCGAAGGCGCCGCAGTACTGCTTCCAGGTGCTCGCGATCGGTCTGGAGGACCCGACGACGCAGCGGGGCGCATCGGCCCGCACGTGCGCCGTGCGCAACGGCTAACGCCGCCACAGGGGCCGCGGGTCGACCGCCGAAAACAGCCTGCGGTACCAGGGAACCGCCTGCCGCAACCCACTCCGCACCTGCCGTGCCAACCGCCAGGCCGCCGTTCCCCGTTCGTCGGTCCCGGGTTCGCTCTTCGCCGTTCCGCGCATCCTTGCGGCGCTCTGCGTGTTCGATGTGCTCGATGTGCTCGGGGCGAAGGCTGCGTGGTCCGCCCGCTGTGCCAGCTCCACCGCCGCTTGCGACCCCAGGTCCGCCGCGATGTCCGGCGCGGTCCGGTCGGGGCGCGGGGTCCGGCCGGCCAGCAGCAGTCCGTCCAGCACGTACGCCCACGCGCCGGCCGCACCCGCCGCACGCAGGCGTCTCCGCCGCGCCAACCGGGCC
>NZ_JBFAAX010000990.1:0-1985 GCF_040639995.1 Actinosynnema sp. NPDC023658
GGCGACCGGGGCGTGCACGGCGTCGCCCTTGCCGTCCGAGGCCGTGCCCACACCGCGCAGCACCGCGTAGACCGCGTCACCGTCGCGCTCGGCGTCCGCGAGCCGCTTGAGCGCGAACATCGCCAGGCCCTCGCCGAGGATCGTGCCGTCGGCGTCGTCGGAGAACGGACGGCACTCACCGCTGGGCGAGAGCACCTGGGCCTTGCCGAAGCACATGTAGGTCGTGATGTCGTTGAGCGTGTCGACACCACCGGTGATCATCAGGTCGGCGCGGCCCAGCGCCAGCTCCCCGATCGCCACCGACAGCGCCGCCAGCGAACTCGCGCACGCCGCGTCCACGGTGTGGTTGAGGCCGTGCAGGTCGAACCGGTTGGCGATGCGTCCGGCGACCACGTTGCTCAGCAGACCGGGGAACGACTCCGGCCGCCACGGCACGTACTGCTGCGCGATCCGGTCGCACGCCTCCCGTACGACCTCCTCGTCCAGCCCTTGCGCCCGCAGCCCGGCCTCCCACACCGGCCGCTGCATCCGCGACGACATGTGGTGCAACATCTCCAGCGCGATCGCGCCCAGCACCACCCCCGTCCGGTCGCGCACGTGCTCCGGCAACGACCCGTCGTGAACCTCGCGCAGCACCGCGTCCGCGGCGTGCAGGGCCAGCAACTGGGCCGAGTCGGTGGTGGCCAGCGACGACGGTGGCGTGCCGAACGCCAGCGGCGCGAAGTCGACCGGTGCGAGGAATCCGCCGCGCTTGGCGTGCACCTTGTCGACCGCGCCGGGATCGGGGTCGAAGTAGTCACCTGCGGACCAGTGGGTGTCCGGCAGCTCGGTGATCAGATCGCGACCGGTGACGACGGTTCGCCAGAACGCCCCGACATCTTCGCCGCCGGGCAGCAAACAGCTCATCCCGACCACGGCGATCGGCACAGGAGCAGTCATTTCGTCAGCCAAGGTCGGGCACTCCGGTGATCAAACCAGTGGGCGGGGGACGAACCGGACGGGCGCGACCCGACGGCCGGTGCACCGCAGCTGGTGCGCACGGGTCATCACGCTTGCGCCTTCCATGAGGTTGCGGGCGATCTGGGTGACGGTGCAGGAGGCCGGGTCCGCCAGGAACGAGCCCTTCGCCCACCGGTTGAACGACCCCAGCGCGGGGCCGCACCAGATCTGGTAATCGGTGACGCGATCGGAGGCGCCGGTGATCGCCCATCCGCTGGACCGCCCGAGGTACCAGCGGAACACCAGCGCCATCCGATGTCGGGGATCGACCTCGGCGCGGTCGACCTGGGCGGGATCCCGCCGTGCCCAGAACGCGCGCGTCTGCTCCCACACCTCGGCGACCGGGAGACGGAACACGTCGCGTTCCAGGCGGACCAGCACCTCGGAAGGAATGGCTTCCAGCGAGTCGTGGTCGCGGTAGAGGTCGTACAACCGCTGCGCGCGGGGCGCGAACATCGTGCCGGTGCGCAACACCTGCAACCGCACGCCCATCTCGAACATGTCCGCGGCGGGTGCCATCACCGTGTCGGCGACGTCGGCGCGGAACAGCAGCGCCCTGGCCGCCCCCGACAGCCCCGACTCGACCGCGAGCTGGTTGACCGACCCGGTCACCACGTACGCGGCGCCCATCGCGAAAGCCGCCGCGACCGCGCCCGGCGTCCCGAGGCCGCCCGCCGCCCCGACGTGAACCGACGACGCGAGCTCGTCGCGCAGCTCCAGCACCGCGGGCAGGACCGCGGTCAGCGGCCGGTTGTCGGTGTGCCCACCGCTGTCCGCTTCGACGGTGACGGAGTCGGCCAGCGGCATCCGTGCCGCCAGGTCGGCCTCTGCGTGCGAGAGCGCGCCCTCCTCGACCAGTCCGCGCAGGATCGGCGTGGGCGCGGGGCGGAGGAACAGTCGCGGGACCTCCGGCCGCGAGGCCTTGGCGATGATCCCGCGTGGGCGCGCGACGGCACCGGGGGCGGCGGGGGGGGTGCCGGCTGCCG
>NZ_JBFAAX010000991.1:0-1982 GCF_040639995.1 Actinosynnema sp. NPDC023658
GGTCGGAGCCGGCTTCAACGACGGCATGGCCGCCTTCTCCCGGGTGGAGAACGGCCCGGTCGCGGCGGCGTGCGCGATCCCGGAGGGCGCGACCGACGTCGACGTGGGTGGCGGCCAGGGCGGACTGCTGCTGGAGGTGCTGCGCGCCAACCCCTCCGCGCGGGGCGTCCTCTTCGACCAGGCCCAGGTCGTCGCGGGCAACCGCCTGGGCGCGGAGGCCGACCTCGCGGGCCGCTGGGAAACGGTCGCCGGCGACTTCCTGGAGGAGGTGCCACCGGGTGACGTCCTGCTGGTCAAGAGGGTCCTGCACGACTGGGACGACGCGACCTGCCTGCGGATACTGCGGAACTGCCGGGCCGCGCTGCGCCCCGGTGGCCGGGTGCTGGTGTTCGACGCGGTCCTCCCGGCCGGTGACGTGCCGCACCAGGCCAAGGCGCTGGACCTGCTGATGATGACGGTCCTGCCCGGCCACGAGCGCACGGAGGAGCAGTTCCGCCGGCTGTTCGGGGAAGCGGGCCTGAGCCTGGAGACGATCACCCACGTGCACGCGATGCCCGTCTCGATCCTCCAGACCGTCCCCGCGACCTGAGTCCACCCCGCCGGGCCGCGTTCACCCGCGAGGAGGCAGCGCACGTCCACTGGTCGGGAACCGGTCCGCTGACGGCCGGTTCGGAGGCGTGCACATGGTGGGACGGTTCGGACGTCCGCACGGCGGCACGCACGCACTTTGGCGTTGGACGCAGTCGGGGCACCCGGTCGTCCTATAGCCATGATCGCGACCGGGGAGCACGCTTCGGGTAGCGCAACGTCCTGGGGGGACAAGGCATGTGTCGTTTGCGTCCGTCTTCACGTCCTTCTTCGACCGCGCTGCGCCAACTCTCCTTGTCGAAAGGAATGGCAGTGCCGTCATCTCCGCTCCACACCCGCCAGTCACGTCGTTCGCCGCTGCGCAAGGCGGCGATCGCACTGCTGGCAGCCGGCGCGTTGCTGGTGCCCGCCGTCCCGGTGTCGGCCTCCACAACGGACAAGCCGGCCGCGATCGCCCAACCGACGCCCGACTCACCGGTCAGCGGGAAGCTCGTGCCCGCGCTGCGCGGTGACGCGGCCAGGGCCGCCGCCGGGTCGAAGCTCAGCGAGCAGGTCCTCAAGCGGGGCGAGGCGTTGAAGGACTCGCCGAAGGCCGGTGGCGACCGGAAGACCGGCGCCGACCTGCAGACCAGCGCCACGCCGCTCCCGCCGTGGAGCGGTTCGCTGCACACCGTCTGGGGCGCGTTCCCGACCGTCGTCTCCGACGGTGCGCAGGCGACCCACACCGTCAACCCCGGCATCAGCATCCCGTCGGGCAACCCCGACGTGGTGTACGCGCCGACGCTCGTCCCGAGCGGCAAGACCTGCATCGAGGTCACCACGTTCTACTGGCAGGGCGGCAACGGCGTCGGCGCGTGGGACTGGTGCGCGGCCTCGCCCGGCTTCGCCGCGGTGGCCTGGATCAACTCGTCGTTCCTGAGCACCTACACCACGACGTACCAGGGCCTGCCCGCCTACGAGGTGCTGGACGTGCAGACCAACGCCACGACCAACTCCTGGACCGCCTACCTGTGGAACTACACCACCTCGACCTGGGACGCGCTGTTCACCAGCGCCGACACGAGCAAGCTCGTCGACCCGCACGGCGGGTGGGACATGTTCGAGGTCTACACCGAGTACAACTCGGCCACCGGTGAGGGCTACTACTGCACCGAGACCTACGGCACCCAGTTCCACGCCGCCAACATCAAGATCAAGGTCAGCGGCACCTGGAGCACCCTGACCACCTCCAACTCGTCGGTGACACCTCCGGGCAGCGTGTCGAGCTCCGACTTCGGCTGCTACGGCCTGTCGTTCACCCTCCAGACGGCGAACAGCCACTGGCAGGTCTCGCACTGACCCGGCCGATCCACTGATCCACTGATCCACCAAGGGCGCGGTGCGGGCGGTCGAGG
>NZ_JBFAAX010000992.1:0-707 GCF_040639995.1 Actinosynnema sp. NPDC023658
ATCATGATCGGCCTGCCGTCCAGGGAGATGCGCGTGCCCGCCAGCGCGCCGTGCGTCACGACCCACGGTTCGGGTGGTTCGACGGGGTCGAGGTCGTCGGGCAGGGCGTAGCCGGTGCCGGTGGACAGGGTGACGGCGACGGCTCCGGTGGCGGCGAGGGCTTGGCGGGTGGTGCCGAGGTTCCAGCCGGTCCACCACTTGAGGTCGGCTTCGGTGCCGGGGCCGTAGGAGCGCAGCCAGCGGCGGGCGAGTTCGGTGCGGGCGTGGGCGGGGTCGACGTCGGGCCAGGGTGTGCCGGGTGTCCAGCGGAACTGGGTGCTCAGCCAGGTGCCGAGGGGGCGGCCGCGGCTGATGTGGCCGTCGGCGGCGAGGACGCGGAGGATGCGGCTGGACACGTTCTGGCGGGTTTCGTAGCGCTTGCCGGGTGCGACGAGGACCTGTTCGAGGAGTGCGGGGACGTCCCGGGTGAGTTCGACGGCGGTGGCCTGGCCGCGTCGGCGCAGGGCTTCGAGGGTGGCTTGTTCGACTTCGGCGAGGCGGGTGGCGTCCCAGCCGACGCCGTCCGCGAGGTAGGTCAGCAGCTTGGCGCGTTCCTTGGCGGCGATGGCGGCGCCGGCGGCGGCCTGCACGACGGGGGCCGTGGTGGTGGTGACGGCGAACATCGTGCGACGCATGCACAGCAGTCGGACGAGGGTGCGCCGGTCGTA
>NZ_JBFAAX010000992.1:717-1980 GCF_040639995.1 Actinosynnema sp. NPDC023658
CGACTTCGGTGACCGAGGGGTGTTGCAGGCGGGCGCACGCGGACAGGTACACGGTGGCCGGGTCGGTGGCGTGCAGGCCGACGACTGCCTCGACCACGTCCTCGACGGTGGCGGCCCTGGTGGAGAGCAGGTGGCGGAGGCCGAGGCGGGCTCGCCGTTGGGTGTCGTCGATGTCGGGGAGGGTCACCGGTCCATTTTCGGGGATCTACCCTGTGCGCCGGAACGGGGGACGTGGAACCCGGTGACCGCTGGGCGAGGACGCGATGTCGGCAACACGGCTGTTGGTGCTGGGTGTGGTGCGCGGGTACGGGCGTGCGCACGGTTACCTGATCGGCAACGACCTGATGTCGTGGGGTGCGGGGGAGTGGGCCAACGTGAAGTGGGGCTCGATCTACCACGCGTTGAAGCAGTCGACGAAGGACGGTTGCCTGGTCGACCACCTGGTGCCGCCGGCGCGCACGGATTACGAGCTCACGGCGAAGGGTGAGGCGGAGTACCGGGGGTTGTTGCGGGATGCGTTGCGCCGTCCGGAGACGCGGCCCGACATGTTGGCGGCGGGGTTGGCGTTGTTGCCGTCGTTGACGCGGGCGGAGGCGGTGGGGTTGTTGGTGGAGCGGTTGGCGGCTCTGGAGGCGCGGCGTGATGCGGCGCGGGTGCAGGCGGCGGGGTGGGGTGGTCCGCCGCACGTGGGGGAGTTGTACGGGTTGTGGGAGCACACGGCGTCGAGTGGTGCGGAGTGGACGCGGGGGTTGGTCGGGCGTTTGGAGGGGGGTGCTTATTCGATGGCGGGGGAGCCGGGTTCGCCGGGTGAGCCGGGGAGTTGGGCTATGCTCAAACTTGAGTAGTGAGGGGGAGCGCTGAACACAGGGTTGGAGCGGTACGCGGCGGTGTTCGAGGCCGCGGATCCGCCACGCACGTCCACCGTCGCCTTCTACCCGCCCGTCGATGATCCGCGCTCGCCCGCGCCTGCGGCCGACCCGGATGACGGGTCCGGTGCGGGGGAGGGGTTCGGGGATCGGCTCACGATCGCGACGCCGGACGGGGTGCGGCGCACGGTTCCCGCGGTGCGGTTGCCGGTGGTCGAGGCGGTTCCGCTGTTGAGCCGTGCCCGGCGCACGGCGGGTTCGCATCCGGCCGCCGCGTTCTGGGGTGCGGCCGTGGTGGTGGCGGTGCAGCTGGTGGCGCGGGGTCGGGTGCGGCCGGCGGTGACGGACGGGGATTTCGACGCGTGGGTGGTGGGTCCGCTGGATGCCGCGGACCACG
>NZ_JBFAAX010000993.1:0-836 GCF_040639995.1 Actinosynnema sp. NPDC023658
GTGTCCACGCTGCTGAGACAGGCCGGACGACGTGCCACCGTCGTCGACCCACCGGACCCCGGCGAGGTCCACCGGCCTCCGTCGCGCCTCGTCGCCCGCTGCGGTGCGTGTCGAGTGTCGAGGCGTCGCGTGCCGGGTGCGACCGTCGCCGCGGTGTGCCCGTCGACGGTGTGCGCACGACGTGTCACGCCGGTGTGGACGGTCCGGCCGGCCGGCCCTCGACCCCTGTCCACCAGCCTGTCCGTAACGCCGATAATCTACATTATGTTAAGTAAGACGTTCGGGGACGGTCCGGGGTCCTTCCCTGCCGACCCGCCGCGCCTCCGCGGTGATGACGTCGCCCCACGTCTGCCACATGCCGTCGAGCCGTGACGTGACGACGACGCGTTCCACCGCGTCGTCGGGCAGCGGGATCTGCAGGCCGATGGCGTGGTGGCGTGCGTGTCCGCCTCCTGCTCGGGCCAGGAGCTCGGCGTCGAAGTCGATCAGGACGCTGCCCTCGGGCAGGGTGTCGGGGATGTCGGCGCCGCAGCCGACGACGCAGACCGGTCCCCCGGCGTCGGCGGTGTGCCGCTCGATCTCGGTGCGGACGTCGAGGGTGCGGGCGTGCTCGGTCCAGGTGGTGAGGGTGCGGTGTTCGGCTTCCGCGATGAGCGGGTCGTCGCGTTCGAGGGAGGCCCAGACGAGTTCGACGTCGGGTTCGTGGGTCTTGTCGAGGAACTGGCGCATGGTGCGCTTGGCGCTGGCGAGCATCTCCCCCGTGTCGCGGTCGTGCGGTGGTTCGACGGCCCAGGCGGCGGGGTCGTAGTGGGTGGCGAGACCGTGGCGGTGGAGGC
>NZ_JBFAAX010000993.1:846-1980 GCF_040639995.1 Actinosynnema sp. NPDC023658
GTTCGATGTCTTCGGTGCCCCAGGTGACGAAGCGTTCGTCGAAGCCGCCGACGGCGTGGAAGTCGGTGGCGCGCAGGGAGAGGTTCATGCCCCAGGCGTAGAGCCAGGGGAAGGCGAGGCGGTCGGGTTGGAAGTCGACGGCGGCGAGTGGTTCGTGGCGGATGTCGCGGAAGCCGGGGTCGTCCTTGAAGCGGTCGTGGAGTTGGTTCGGGGTGAGGGTGGTGATGGCGTCGGCGAGGCCGGGTGTGGGGTCCCAGGGGCGGTAGCCGTGGGTGTAGCCGAGGTTGAGGACGGGGTGGTGGGTGTGGGCGGCGGTGTGGGCGCGGGTGAAGTCGGGTCCGGCGAGGGTGCCGCTGTCGAGGAAGGCGAGGACGGGTGCGGTGGCGAGGCGGGCGCCGGCGTTGCGGGCGTGGGCGACGTGGCGGCCTTGGTCGGGTTGGTGGTGGTAGCGCAGGTTGAGGCGGTGTTCGTAGGTGTGGACGACGGCTCTGGTGTCGTCGGTGGAGCCGTCGTCCGCGACGACGACTTCGTAGTCGTCGGGTGGGAGGGTCTGGTCGGTGAGGCTGTCGAGGGTGCGGCGGAGTTGTTCGGCGCGGTTGTAGGTGGGGATGACGACCGAGATCCGCGGCTGCATCCTGGCTCCTTGTGGCGCGGGGTGTTCCGGCGTTGGGAGGAGCGGAGTTTATCGGGTTCGCGGAATCGGTACAGCCCTCAGGCTTCGGGGTTGTGGGTGCGGTCGAGGATGTGGTGGTAGTGGGCGTTGGTCATGATGCCGAGGACGTTGCCGAAGGGGTCGACGACGCTGGCGGTGGTGTAGCCCTCGCCTCGGACGCGGGGTTGGTCGTGGGGTGTGGCGCCGAGTTCGGTGAGGCGGTCGAGGGTGGCCTGGAGGTCGTCGACGGCCCAGTAGGTGATGGCTCCGGCGGGGCTGGTGCGGGTGTCGTGGGGTGCGTAGGTGCTGTTGACGATGCCGAATTCGTGTTCGTAGTCGCCGATGCGGAATTCGACGTAGCCGCCGGGGACGGTGAAGTAGGGCGGGGTGCCGAAGAAGTCGGTGTACCAGGTGGTGGCGGCGTCGAGGTCGGGGGGGAAGTCGGTGGTGGTGGTGGGTCCGCGGAGGATGGTGGGTCCTTC
>NZ_JBFAAX010000994.1:0-1976 GCF_040639995.1 Actinosynnema sp. NPDC023658
GGGTACCGCGAGGACGGCCTGGCCAGCCAGAACGTCTGGTTCGCGTCCGCCAGCGCACCGCAGTCGACCAGCCGGGACACCGACGCGTCGTGCTCGGCGGCCGTGCGGAACAGCGGCGGCACGCCGGAGCCGGGGAACGCCGCCTGCTCCCTCATCCGCCAGCTCGCGTACCCGGTGTCCCGGTCGCGGGCGAACGGCGAGTTGCCGCCCAGCGCGAGCAGCGTCGGTAACCAGGGCCGCAGGTGGTTGAGCACCCGCACCGCCGTCTCCCGGTCGGGCACGCCGACGTGCACGTGGCAGCCGCACGCCTGGTACTCGTCGACCTGGCCGCGGTACATCGCCTCGATCCGCTCGAACCGCTCGCCCGAGCTCAACGACGGCCGCGGGTCGGCCAGCGGCGGCAGACCGGACGCGACGAGCCGCAACCCCTCGGCGTGCGCGGCATCGGCCAGCGCGCGCCTGCCCCCGATCAGCTGCTCGCGCAGTTCGTCGAGGTTCGCGCACACGCCGCTGGCGAACTCCACCTGCGCGCCGCTCAGCTCCCGGTGCGCCTTCGAGCCGGGTGGGAGGCCGTCCACGCGGGCCAGCACGTCCTCCGCACGGGCCACCGGACGACCGGTGGCGGGATCCACGAGCAGGAACTCCTCTTCGACGCCGACGGTCATGTCAGGCGGGATCACGCCGGGGCAGCGGCTTGGTCGCGGGTCCTTCGAGCACCGCGCCGTCCACGTCGAACCGCGACCCGTGGCACGGGCAGTCCCAGCTGCGCTCGGCGGGGTTGAACCGCACCAGGCAGCCGAGGTGCGTGCAGCGCAACGACACGCCGTGCACGCCGCCCGCCTCGTCGCGGTACACACCGGCCTTGCCCGAGCCGTCGCGGACCACCCGCGCCTCGCCGGCGGGCACCTCCGCCACCGAGTCGACCTCGGCGGACTTCAGCCGGTCGCCCACCAGGTCGACGGCCACCTTCGCGTTCATCTTCGCCAGCTTCGGCGTCGCGCCCAGCGTCAGCCGGTGCGGGCTGAACCGCGCGGCCAGCGGGTTCTCCCGGCCCACGACCAGGTCGGTCAGCAGCTCGGCGGCCATGGTGCCGTTGCTCAGGCCCCACTTCATGTACCCGGTCGCGCCGTACAGGGTGGTCGAGCCCGGTGTGTACGGGCCGATCATCGGCAGGTTGTCGTAGGACGTCGGGTCCTGTGCGGACCAGCGGTGGGTGACCTCCGCGATGTCCCAGTGCTCGGCAGCGAACTTGGTCAGCTCCTCGTACGGCTCGCCTGGGGACGACCCGGTGGCGTGGCTCTGCCCGCAGACGATCAGCAGGTCACCGGACCGCGACAGCGACCACGTCGGGCTGCCGGCGCTGATGGCCAGCCCGGTGGGCGGCGTGCCGGACACCAGCCTGACCGCGATGCAGTAGGACCGCTTCGGCTCCAGCCGGGCGAAGTACAGGCCCCGGTCGAGGATCGGGTAGTGCGTGGCGATCACCACGCGTCCGGCGACGACGGTGCCCTGTTCGGTGTGGACGCGCGCCGGCTTGCCGTCGTCGATGCGCAGCACCCTGCTCGCCTCGTAGACGCGCGACCCGTCGCCGTCCACGACCTCCGCCAGGCCGCGCACGTACTTCACCGGGTGGATCAGCAGCTGGTCGTCCAGCCGCACCGCGCCCGCCACCGGGAACGGCACGCCCATCAGCTCACCGCGGTCGCGCGTCACCGGCAGCCCGGCCTTGGCCGCCGCGGTGGCCTCCTGCTCCACGGAGGCGAGCTCGGAGTCGTCGAACGCGAACGTGTAGGCGGGCATCCGGCGCAGGTCGCAGTCGATGCCCAGCTCGTCGACCAGCGAGGCCACCCGCTCGACCGCGGCCGTGTTGCCGTCGGCGTAGTCCGCCGCGGTCGCGGCGTCGTGCTTGCGCTCGATGGTCGAGTACACGGTGGACTGCAGGGCGGTCACCTTGGCGGTGTTGTTGCCGCTCACCC
>NZ_JBFAAX010000995.1:0-1974 GCF_040639995.1 Actinosynnema sp. NPDC023658
GGGGCGCGGGCGCCAGGACCCCGGCCGGCGCGAGGACGTACTGCGCGGCGGCACCGGCGGCGCCCATCGGCAGGAAGCCGATGACGTCGTCACCGACCGCGAGGCCGTCCACCCCCTCCCCCAGCGCGTCGACCGTGCCGGCGACGTCGAAACCGGGGGTGTGCGGCAGCTCGACCGGGATGGGCTCGTGCATGAAGCCGGCGCGGATGTTGCCGTCGACGGGGTTGAACGACGTGGCGGCGACGCGGACGCGGACCTCACCGGGTCCGGGGACCGGCTGCTCCACGTCCTCGTAGCGCAGGACGTCGGGGGTGCCGTACTCGTGGAAACGGACTGCCTTCATCGGACTTCCCGCCTTCGGGGTCGACTTGCTTCGAATTCGAAGTATCTGTCGGCTACGCTACCTCTGCTTCGAATTCGAAGCAAGTGGCGTCGGTCGCAGTAGACTCCCGCCATGCCCGAGTCACCGCCGTCCCTCGACCCCGCACAGCTCGGGGCCTACTTCGCCCTGGTCGAGGTGACCAGCCTGCTCCGGCACGCGGTCGAGCAGCAGCTGCGCGAGGAGGGCGACCTCAGCTACGTGCAGTTCCAGCTGCTGGCCAGGCTCGGTGACTCGCCGACGGGCAGCCACCGCATGACCGACCTGGCCGACGGCGTCGTCTACAGCCGCAGCGGCCTGACCTACCAGGTCGGGCTGCTCGAGAAGGCGGGCCTGGTCGCGCGCGTCCCGTCCCCGGACGACGAGCGGAGCACCGCGGTCACCATCACCGATGCCGGGCGGGCGCTGCTCGCGCGGGTGCTGCCCGGTCACATCGAGGTGGTCGGCGGTCTGCTGTTCGAGCCGCTGTCGCGGGACGACGTGGCCACCCTCGCCGGGCTGCTGGCCCCGGTCCGGGACCACATGCGCTCGACGCCACCCCGCTCGGCCGCGCCGCGCCGCCGCAAGGGCGGAGCCTGAGCCCCCGACGCGGGCGCGGTCGCACCGGACGTCCGTCGAACGTGCGGGTGAACCGCGCGGCGGGCCACTCTTTGTCATCGGACGACAAACCTTTGTCCGCATTTTGTAGGGGTTGTCGAAAAAGCAATCGACGGCCCATCCGCGCTTGCCCGAGCACAACCCGAGCAGTACCTTACTCGCGAGTAGACAAGGAGCTCGAACCGCCGCCGAGCACCTTTTCCGACAATCTCGACGAGGAGATCCCCATGTTATCGACCAATTCCATTTCACGGCGGCTCATCGGCGCGCTCGCGGTGAGCGCCGCCGTCGTGAGTGCCGTCGTGCTCGGCGGGGCGGGCGTGGGCCAGGCGGCGACGGCCTCGTTGACGCTGGTGTACAACTGCCCGTTCCCGCTGATCGGCGCGCAGGACATGAGCGTGCAGATCGTCGCCTCGAACCTGCCCGCGTCGGCCGTCGTGGGCCAGCCGCTGCCGGCCACGAACGTGACCGCGACGGCGACCGTGCCGGCCAACGCGACCCTCGGGTTGGCGCTGGTCGGGGCCAAGACCGTCGAGGGCACCGCCACCTCCACCACCAGCGTGAACAACGCCGGCACCCTGCGCGCCGTGGTGGCGAGCCTGACCGTGCCCAAGACGAACGTGCCGTCGTCCGGCTCGTTCACCACGGTGGCGACCGGCAGCGCGCCGTCCATCACGCTCACCAAGGCGGGCCTGACGACCATCACGGTCGGCAACTTCACCACCACGCTCACCCCGCGCAAGTCCGACGGTTCGACCACCGGCCTGGGCACCTTCACGCTGAACTGCACGCTCAAGCCGGGCCAGGCCACCACGCTCTACCAGTTCACCGTCACCGCTTAGTCCCGCAGGAATCGACCACGCCCATTCCACGTCACCGGCGGTCGGTACGCAGAAACCGTCCGCCGGTGACGTGGCACGTCGGTGAGCGGGTATTCGCCCGGAACAATGTCGGGCCGCACCCGGGACCATGACGGAATGGGACGCCTGACGGTCACG
>NZ_JBFAAX010000996.1:0-1973 GCF_040639995.1 Actinosynnema sp. NPDC023658
GTCGAGCCCTCGCCGGACGCGTGTCCGGGGTCGGCCCGGTCGTCGGGGACTGCGGCGGGGGGCGACCCGCGCCGTCCGACCCGACGCCCGCACGTCGTCCCGGTGTTATCCGCGCCTTTTCCCGATTGCGCGCCGAACCAGTCCCCCGTTCCGCCGTTGACGTCCCGGAAACGAGCCATTACCTTCGGCCCGAAGGATTCTCCCCGCTTTCGAGAGCATGCCGCCAACCGCCGCCTCCGCTTGGTCGGCAGCCGCCGCCTGCCGTGTTCACCAGCATGAACGCATTCATCACCGTGAACACCGCCGAATCGGCGCCGACCGCCCGATTCACCCCAGGAGGCTTCATTGAGCAAGCACGGCAGATTAGCGTCGCTCGCCGCGGTGGCGAGCGCATTCCTCGTCGCGGCGGCCGTTCTGCTGGTGCCGCAGGCATCGGCCGCCACGTTGTTCGGCGACGATTTCGAGGACGGCGACTCCTCCGGCTGGAGCTCCAGCGGCGGCAGCTGGTCGGTGGTCGTCGACGGGTCGCGGGCCTGGCGCCAGTCCGCCACCAGCTCCGACGCCAGGGCGCTGGCGGGCACGGCGTGGTCCGGCCAGTCGGTGCAGGCCAGGGTGAAGCCGACCGGCTTCAACGGGACGGGCCGGCACGTCGGCGTGACGGCGCGGGCGCGGGACACGGGCAACTACTACTACCTGGGCCTGACCAACGCCGGCTCGGTGGTCCTCGGCAAACGGGTCGGCGGCGGGTTCACCGCCCTCGCCTCCGCGCCGGCCGCCGTGACCACCGGCACCTGGTACACCCTGCGGCTGGAGGTGTTCGGCAGCACGCTGCGCGGGTTCCTCGACGGCACCGCCGCGGTCACCGCGACCGACAGCACCTTCGGCAGCGGCCGGGTCGGCCTGGCGGCGTACTACGCCTCCGCGTCCTTCGACGACGTGCTCGTGACCGACGTCGCCGGACCGGGCGGGCCGACGACGAGCACCACGACGACGACCACCACCCCGCCGCAGCCCGGCACCTGCGCCACCTCGGACAGGCCGATCGGCTTCGCCTCGGTCACCGCCCGCGGGCAGGGCGGCACGACCGGCGGCGCGGGCGGACCCACGATCGAGGTCGACACGGCCGCGGAGTTCCTGGCCGCCATCGCCCGCACCGGGCCGCTCACCATCTGCGTGCGCGGGATGCTCGCGCTGCCCGGCCCGATGCACGACGTCACGTCGGACAAGACGATCGTCGGCATCGGTTCCGGCTCCGGCTTCACCGGCGGCGGGCTGAACATCGGCCTGCCGGTCTCCGACGTCACCTCGCCGCCCGCCGACGCGGTGCACAACGTCATCATCCGCAACCTGGTGTTCCGCGACTGGGCCGACGACGCGGTCAACGTGCAGATGTTCTCCCACCACGTGTGGATCGACCACAACGACCTGTCGCACGGCTACGACGGCGTGATCGACATCAAGCGCGGTTCCAGCTACGTCACCGTGTCCTGGAACCACACCCACAACCACACCAAGAACATGCTGCTGGGCCACGACGACGGCAACGCCGCCCAGGACGTCGGTCAGCTCAAGGTGACCTACCACCACAACTGGTTCGACAAGACCCCGCAGCGCAACCCGCGCGTCCGGTTCGGTGAGCCGGTGCACGTGTTCAACAACTACTACCTATACAACACCGACGTCGGCGTGGCCTGCCAGGCGAACTCCGGCTGCGTCGTGGAGGGCAACTACTTCGAGGACGTCGAGGAACCGGTGAGCAACAGCTACGCCGGCCCCACCGGGCGGTGCGTGGCCCGGAACAACGTGTTCGTCGGTGAGTCGGGGCAACCCGACTGCAGCGGCACCGTGCAGGAGCCGCGCGACTACTACGCCTACACCCTGGACGACCCGAACGGCGTCAAGGCCGCGGTGATCGCCGGCTCGGGCGTCGGCAAGGTCGGCTGACCCCACGCGGCGTGGCCGACCCCGTCGGC
>NZ_JBFAAX010000997.1:0-1969 GCF_040639995.1 Actinosynnema sp. NPDC023658
TGACGTCCAGTCGGCCCTAGGCGCAGGGGTCCTTCCCGGCGTTGACCACGGGCACCGCCGCGGTCGCCCGCGCCGTCGCCAGCTCGCCGTCCGGGTGGGCGAGCCGGTGGAACGCGGTGGGCGAGACCAGCACGGGCACGTCCAGGCGGCCACCGGGCAGGTCGACGCGGAGGTCGCGGGTCGGCTGCCCGCGCAGCACCCTCGGCAGCAGGGCGAGCCGCCGGAACGCCGCCTCGTTCTCCCCGAGCACGACCTCGTCACCGACGCCGCCGGCGTAGTAGTCGTAGTGCACCGGGTCGAGCACCGCCCGCGCCTTGTCGTGCAGCTCGGCCAGACCGGTGCTCACGGCGAACCCACGGCGGTCGGCGCGAGCCGCGCGTGCAGGAACGCCAGCAGCGGCGCCCGGTGCACCTCCTCGCTGTCCCACTCGTTCTCCAGGTTCTCGGTGATGTGGTGCTCACCGACGACCTCGCCGCCGCGGTAGTGCCGCACGACCGGGTGGAGGTAGCGCCCGTCGAGCCCGCTGGTGTCCTCTTGGGACACCCGGCTCGTGGTGACGTCGAACGGGTTCACCTTGTCGTGGTCCTCGCCGTACTCCAGCGTCACCGCCACGTAGGACTCGACGTCACCGAAGTCACCGCGCGCGACCGCCTCGTGCAGGTGGTCCACCGGCACCTCCTCGGCGTAGCGGATCGCGCCGTCCGACCCGATCAGCACGGCGTCGGCCAGGAACGAGAACATCTGCCACAGCGCCGAGGTGCGGTTGACCCGTTCGATGACGGCCTCGACGATCGCCTCGGGGGTGGGGGCGAGGTCCCGGCTGGGCCACGGCACGCCGTGGTAGCGGTGCTCCAGGATGCGGTGCAGCGCCACCACCCCGTACCGGAAGCCGTGGATGAACCCGCTGGTGGACTTCTTGAAGTCCCTGGCCTGCGTGATGGTGCCCGCGAAGAACAGGTCAGGCACGTTGACCGACTCCCAGGCCGCGGTCTGGTGCGGGAAGCGGTCGTTGATCGTCAGCTCCGGGCGGCACTCGGGCGCGAAGATCGAGGCGTCGAACCGGAACCCGGTCGCCAGGATCACCCGGTCGTAGCGGATCTCCTTCACCCGCTCCGCGACCCGCTGGAACGCGACCCGCACCAGGAACCCGTCCCCGTCGCGCCGGATGTCCACGATCCGCCCGTCCAGCAACGCGTTCTGCGACTTGAGCTGGTAGGTGTCGAGGAAGTTGTTGTTCACCGCGCGCAGGTGGCCGACGAAGTGGGTCTGCCACGCCAGCTTCAACGACCCGGGACCGGCCACGTGGATGACCGCCGTGGTCTCCACGAGGTTGTCGGCCGTCTCGAACGCCGAGTTGCCGCGCCCGATGATGAGCACCCGCTGCCCGGTGAAGTCGGCCGGGTCCACCGACACCTCGTCGTACCGCTCCGCGAGCTCGACCCCGTCGATCGGCGGCACGTACGGCTTGGACACGCCGGTCGCGACGATGAGCCGCGGCGCCCGGTAGGTGTTGCCGTGCTGGTCGCGGACCACGAAGTCGTCCGGCCGGGTCACCGACACCACCGACGTCCCGTAGCGGATCGGCAGGTCGTTCTTCGCGGCGAAGTCGGCCAGGTAGCGGACCATGTCGTCGGCGTGCGGGAAGTAGCGCGGGGTGTACCCGGTGAACAGCAGCGACGGGTCGTCGGACAGCAGCGAGTTCCAGTCGGTGCGCAGGTTCAGCTCGGGGTCGTCCCAGCCGGTGATCGGCTTGTTGATGGAGATCAGGGTGCGGTGCCGGGGGAAGCGGGTGAAGAACGCGCCGGGCACGTCACCGGCCTCCAGCACCAGGTGGTCCCGCCCGGCGCGGGAGAGCAGGTAGGACGCCTGGAGGCCCGCCGGGCCGGCGCCGATGACGAGACACTCCGTCGAAAACTCGCTGGACACGACATTCTCCTCGGATCAGTGGGGCAGCAGGCGCTTGTCCGGC
>NZ_JBFAAX010000998.1:0-1967 GCF_040639995.1 Actinosynnema sp. NPDC023658
CGAGATCCGCGCGGCCGGGCTCTACAAGGCCGAACGGGTCATCGGCACACCGCAGAACGCCTCCGTCCGGGTCTCCGCGAAGCCGGTGAACCGGATACCGCCGCGGTGGTCGCCCATGGAGGGCACGACCTGCGCGCCGAACAGCCGCGGTTCGCCGGGAGGTCGGGTGGCCCGCAGCCGCCGCTTGGCCTCACCGTGCCGGAGGGCCCGGATCGCGGCGAAGATCTCCAGGCTCGCGTCGTCCAGGTCACCGAGCAGCACGGGGTCGAGTCCGCCGTCCACGTCCCGGTCGACGGCCGCCTGGAGCAGGTCGCGCTGCTCGCGGTGGTCCGCGAGGACGTCCGCGCCGATCCGCAGGTTCTCCCGCGGCACCGAGACCACCTCGTCGAACAGCTCGGCCCGCTCGTGCCCGTCCGGGACCAGGAGGTCGAGCACGTCGCCCAACCGCACGCCCGGCACCTGCTCGACGGTGGCCACCATCTCGTCGAGCGTGCGGGGGAACAGGTCCGGGCCGTGCTCCAGCAGGTCCGACAGCTCCACCACGGTGTTCCCGCGCTCGGCGTGCGACGTGGCGGCACGCAGCACGGCCGCCGCCGCGCGGTGTGCCGCGCACACCCGTCCGTGCGCGCCGGTGGAGGCGAGGTAGGAGGCCACCCGGTCGTGCCCCTCGGCCAGGACCGCGGGGTTGATGCTCTCGTAGGAGTAGCGCAACGCGGCCTGCGCCATGGTGAGCGCGTCGTCGGGTCGTCCCAGCGCCTGGCGCACCTCGGCCCGCAGCCGGAACACCTCGCCCAGCAGCACGGTGTCGTCGGCGTCCTCGAAGACGGACTGGCTGTGCCGCAGCACGTCCTCGGCCTCCGCGACGCGGTCGAGCCCCAGCAGCACCACGGCCGTGTTGAGCCGCAACCGGGCCCGCTCGTGGTCGGTCGCGCCGCGCCGCGCGTGCAGGGCGTCGATCCGCTCGCACAGCCCGAGGGCCACGTCCCAGTCACCGAAGCGGGTGACGGCTTCCAGCGCGGTGCTCAGCACCACCCCGCGGGTGCTCACCGGCGTGACGCGTTCGGGCTCGCCGCTGTCGTCGGCCAGCCCGTCGGCCTCGTCGACCAGCTCGACGGCGCGTGCCGCGGCCTCGTGGTGCCGTCCCATCTTCGTCAGGACGATCAGCTCCAGGCACGTGTCGGCCGCGCGCGTCCACGGGCCGTACCCGGCGAGGTCGCTGTAGCCCGGCACCGCCCGGGCCATCCGGAGCGCGTCCTCCAGGTCGTCGTGGTCGAGCAGGATCCGGGCGCACTCGGACGTGGCCAGCGACACGAGGTCGAACCGCCCCGCCTCGGAGCCCGACGTGGCCAGCGCGAGGAACTCCCGCAGCGCGGCCAGCGGGTCGTTCCTCGACAGGAGCTTGGCGTGCAGGGCCGTCACGGCGGGTCGTTCCAGGACGTCCGGGTCCCCGTCGAGCAAGCGGCGCAGGTAGTTCATCGCCCGGTTGGTCGTGCCGGGGGCCAAGTCGCGGTCCGTCGCGGTCTCCAGCACGTCCACGGCCTGCGCGTGCCGCCCGCTGCGCAGCAGGTACGGCGTGGCGGCGAGGCCCGCCCGGACGATCGCCTCACCGGACCGGCCCTGCGCCTCCTCGCGGTGCGCGTGCTCGTACGCCGCGGTCAGGTGCCCGATCACCAGGTCGTCGACGAGCTGCCCGAACGCCGGGTCGGTGGCCGCGCGGATCGCCTCACCGACACCGGGGTGCAGCCGGTAGGCGTGCCGCGCCGGGTCGTCGCCCTCGACCTCGACCATCACGGCCGCCACCAGCGGCTCCAGCGCCGACTCCAGCGGGGGTGCGTCCAGGCCGGCCGACTCGCGCCAGACCTCCGGCCACACCTCGCGCACGAACCACGCCCGGCGTTCGTCCTCCTCGACGTGCGCCAGCAGTTCCACCAACCTGCGGGCCGGCGCCGGCAGCGCCACCAGCGCCG
>NZ_JBFAAX010000999.1:0-1966 GCF_040639995.1 Actinosynnema sp. NPDC023658
GCCACCGCGCTCGTGGCGCCCAGCGCGACGGCGATCCGACCGGTGCGCGCCAGCACCTCGCGGCGTGAGAGGTCGTCCTGGGTCGTCATGCTCCTGCCCTCCCCCGGAACAGTCGCGGAACCTTCGTCCAGGACCCTGCCACAGCGGACCGCCCGGGGCTTGGTCCGTTCACCGGATCGGTGCGGACTCCGGACGGCCGTCGCGACGGGCCAGGGAGGCGTCCTCCGGCCCACCACTGGCACCTCGCGTCCGCCCTGGGGCGCACCGAGCCCCGGCTGGGTCTGCGCCTGCGGTCCGACGGGCTTCGGCGCGACTCCGGGAGGACGGCCCGCGCTCACGCGCGTTGATTCCTGTTCGGTTCGCGACGCAAGCCCCGTGCTGCTTCGGTTTCCGTTGACTTCTGATCGACGGCGTGCACCGACCCTGGACACGCCGAGGTGGTCGCGTTACGGTCGCGCCAGCGATGTTTGCGCAAACATCCCGCCGCCTTCCCCCTGTGATCGCAGTCCGGCCAGGACGTCATCGACGACTTCCGACAGGAGAGATCATGATCAACCGCAGAACGGTGTTGGCCGCGGCCGGTGTCGCGGCCGCGAGCGGCGCGCTGGGCACGGGCCTGGCCCGAGCCGACGCGACCATCGCGGTGAACCCCGCCGTCGACCAGGGCACGTGGGAGGGTTGGGGCACGTCCCTGGCCTGGTGGGGCAACGTGTTCGGGGACCGGGACGACTTCGCGGACCTGTTCTTCACCACCAGGACCGTGACCTACAACGGTGCCGCGCTGCCGGGGCTGGGCCTGAACATCGCCCGCTACAACCTGGGCGCGTCGAGCTGGAACGCGGTGAACGGCGAGCGGATGGTGGCCTCGCCCAACATCCCGCGGTTCAAGCAGATCGAGGGCTTCTGGCAGGACTGGAACAACGAGGACCCGAACTCCTCGGCGTGGAACTGGAACGCCGACGCCAAGCAGCGCGCGATGGTGGTCAAGGCGACCCAGCGCGGCGCGATGAGCGAGCTGTTCGCCAACTCCCCGATGTGGTGGATGTGCACCAACCACAACCCCTCCGGCGCCGCCGACGCCTCCGTCACCAACCTCCAGTCGTGGAACCACCGCCAGCACGCCCTGCACCTGGCCACCACCGCGCGCCGCGCCCGTGACCAGTGGGGCGTGAACTTCCGGTCCGTGGAGGCGTTCAACGAGCCGTCCTCGAACTACTGGTACGCCAACGGCACGCAGGAGGGCTGCCACGTCGACGCCACCACCCAGCGGAGCGTCATCGGCCACCTGCGGACCGAGCTGGACCGGCTCGGCCTGACCGGCACGTGGGTCTCCGCGTCCGACGAGACCAGCTACGACCTGGCCCGCACCACCTGGAACAGCTTCGACTCCACCACCAAGAGCCGGGTGCGGCAGGTCAACGTGCACGGCTACCAGGGCACCGGAGGACGACGGGACCTGCTGGGCAACGACGTCCGCGCGTCCGGCAAGGTGCTGTGGAACACCGAGCACGGCGACGGCGACGGCTCCGGCCTCACCACCGCGCGCTGCCTGCTGCTGGACTTCCGCTGGCTCAAGCCGACGGCGTGGTGCTACTGGCAGGTCATGGACCCGAGCGCGGGCTGGGGCGCCATCCGCTACGACGGCAGCTCGCTGCAAGCGGGCCAGGTGGAGACCAAGTACCACGTGATCGCCCAGTTCACCCGGCACATCCGGCCCGGCATGCGCATCCTCGACACCGGCAGCGAGCTGGCCGTGGCCGCTTACGACGCCACCGCGCGCCGCCTGGTGATCGTGGCCGCCAACACCGGTTCCGCGCAGACCCTGACCTTCGACCTGACCCGGTTCGGCCAAGCGCCCGACGGCACGGTCACGCGCTGGTCGACCACCACCTCCGGTTCGGGCGACCGCTACACCCAACGCCAGGACACCAGGGTCAGCGGCAAGACCCTGCGGGTCGCGTTCGGC
>NZ_JBFAAX010001000.1:0-1961 GCF_040639995.1 Actinosynnema sp. NPDC023658
GCGACCAGGCGGGTCTCGAGCGGCGTGCCGGCCGACATCAGCGGCCCCAGCAGCGCGTGCGTGCGGTCCACGTCGCCGAACAGCCGTGCGATGCGGGCCTGGAGCAGCGCCACCACCCCGGAGACCTCCGGCCGGTCGGCGTTGAGCAGGCTGTGCGCGTCGGCGGTGACCAGTTCGCCGCCGTAGATCAACGTCGACAGCGCCCGCGCGACGCAGACCTCGCGGCTCCGACAGGCCTCGTCCTCCAACGCCTCTTCGGCGCAACGCATCGCGCCGACCCAGTCCCGCCCGACCACCAGCAGCCGCAACGCGCGATCGGCCGCGCACCGCTGCCCCGTGGCCGCGTCGACGTGCTCGACGGGCACGACCGCGCTCCGCCCCAACGGCAGGAAGGCCTCGAACAGCGGAACGTCCCTGCTCCCCCCAGACCACGACCGATCTGCCGAATACCCCATTCCGGCCCCCTCGTGAACGTCCCCACAGCGCCGTCTCGCCCCGACGGCCCACCCACCGAAACCGGTCACGCTCGGTCAGAACACCCTGTACCCCACGGTAGGACCATCCCATTCCACTATCCAGCGGGATCCGCGCGCGGGCACGCCCGCGATCACACCGGTCCAGTGAACACGAGCACTCTTCGACCGGCGAACGGACGCAGGCGATGGGGGCGATGAGGCGGCGGCCCGTTCGGGCAGGCCACCGGGTCCGAGTGGCCGTCCCCGCAGGCCCGGATGGTGTCCGCGCGGGAGGGCGCGCAGAAGCTCAAAGAGATCTCGGTGCCCGACGACGAGCTGCCGGCCAAGAGCATGCCCGGCGGGTAGCGACCGCTCGTCCGGGCACGGCCGTTCGCGTGACGGCATCGGGGATCGCTATCGACTCATACCCGCCGGCATCCGGGAGGTGTTGACCTGCGTCGTCCCGCACGGAACTGTTTGCGTATTTTCGCCGCCACACGAACCACCCGGGGGATGCTGTGAACCACTTAACGTTCGGGATCACGCTGGCCACGCCGGCCACGCACGACGCGCTCGTGGAGACGTGCCGGGCAGCCGAGGGGTTCGGGTTCGACGCCGTGCTGGCCGTCGACCACCTCGGACCCAACCGGACGTCGCCGTTCTCGGTGCTGAACCTCGCCGCCCAGGTGTCGCCGAACCTCCGGGTCGGCACCTACGCGCTCAACGGCGCCTTCTGGAACTCGTCGCTGCTGGCCAGAGAGGTCCAGACGCTGCAGCGGATGAGCGGCGGGCGGCTGCAGCTCGGGATCGGCGCGGGGATCATCAAGCAGGAGTTCGACCTGGCCGGCATCCCGTGGACGCCGATGGACGCCCGGGTCGCCCACGTCGGCTCGCTGCTGGACGACCTGCGGAAGCTGCTCGACGACGAGCCCGACGTCGAGCACCCGCCGATCCTGATCGGCGGCACCGGTGACCGGATGCTGCGCCTGGCCGCCGAACGCGCCGACATCGTCAGCGTGGGCGGCATCAGGCACATCAAGGGCAAGGCGACGGGCAACTTCCGCGTCATCGGCTCGGACGAGACCGAGGAGCGCGTGGGGTTCGTGCGGGAGGCGGCGGCGGGGCGCGACGTCGAGCTCAACGCGTTCGTCCAGGTCGTCCAGGTGACCGACGACCGGGAGGCGGCGGCGGCGGAGATCGCCGCGGACTGGGAGCTGCCGGCGGAGGTCGTGCTCGACTCGCCGTACATGCTGATCGGCTCCGCGACCGAGATCGCGGAGCAGGTCGTGGCCTCGCACAGGCGGTTCGGGTTCACCTCGTTCTGCGTGCAGCGGCCGTACCTCGACGAGCTGGGACCGTCGATCGCGCTCGCCCGCGCCGCCGTCGCATGACGGCCGCGAAGGGCGGCCGGCTGACCGTCGGCCAGGGCACCGCGATGTACGTCGGCGCGGTGCTGGGCACGGGCGTGATCGCGCTGCCCGCGCTGGCGGCCGACATGGCGGGTCC
>NZ_JBFAAX010001001.1:0-1957 GCF_040639995.1 Actinosynnema sp. NPDC023658
GGTGTGTCCTCGATCCGGCTGGTGCCCTTCCTGGTCGCCACGGCGGTCGGTGTCGTCCCCGGCACGGTGGCCGTGGTCGTGCTCGGTGACGCGCTCACGGGGCGCACCGATCCCGCGCTGGTCGTCGTGTCCGTGCTGTGCGCGGCGATCGGTGTGGTGGGCCTGCTGGTCGACGCACGACTCGAAAGCCGCAACCCGACCGCCACCAATCCGCCGGCCGGGAACACGACCGGCGAGAACACGACCGCCGGAAGCCCGACCGTCAGGGAGTCGGACGCGGAAGGGGCGGACTCCCGGGCCTGACGTCGGTGTGCGGCACGGCGGCGAGCAGGGTGCGCGTGTAGTCGTGCCGCGGTGACAGCAGCACCTGTTCGACCGGGCCCTGTTCCACCAGCTCGCCCCGGTACATGACGGCGACCCGGTCCGCGATCGTCCACGCCAGACCGAGGTCGTGGGTGATCACCAGGGCGGCCAGGCCCAGTTCACGGCGCAACCGCAGCAGCAGCGCCAGGATCTCGCCGCGCACCGAGGCGTCGAGGGACGCCACCGGCTCGTCGGCCACCAGCAGCCGCGGCCCCAGCGCCAACGCGCCGGCGATCACCACGCGCTGCCGCTGCCCGCCGGACAGCTCGTGGGGCAGCGACGTGAAGAACAGCTCCGGCGGCCGCAGCTCGGCGTGCGACAGCGCGTCCGCGACCTGGGCGGACTCGTCGCCCTCGACCCGGTGGATGCGCAGGCCTTCGGCGACGGCCTCGTACACCGAGTGGCGGGGGTTGAGCGCGCTGGTCGGGTCCTGCAGCACCAGCTGCACCTGTCGTCGGAAAGCGCGCAGGCCCGACGCCGAGCGGGGGAGTTCCGCCTCCTCGAACAGCACCCGGCCGGCGGTGGGGCGTTGCAGGCCGAGCAGGGTGCGGGCGAGGGTGGTCTTGCCGGACCCGGACTGGCCGACCAGGGCGACGATCTCCCCCGCCCTCACCTCCAGGTCGACCCCGGCCACCGCCGTGACCTCGCCGTAGTCCACGCGCACGCCTTCCGCGCGCAGCAGCACCGGACCGTCGGCCGCCTCGGACGCGGTGACGTGCCGCGACGCCGGGTCGCCCACGGTGGGGAACGCCGCCGCCAACGCCTGCGTGTGGGGGTGGGTCGGTGCGGAGATCACCTCCCGCGCGGGGCCCTCCTCCACGACCTGACCGTCGCGCATCACGGCCAGCCGGTCGCACGTCGAGGCCAGCACCGACAGGTCGTGGCTGATCATGACCAGCCCGATGTCCCGCTCGGACACCAGCCGCTTGAGCACGTCGAGCACCTGAGCCTGCACGACGACGTCCAGCGCCGTGGTCGGCTCGTCCGCGATGACCAGCCGCGGCGCGCACGCCAGCGCCATCGCGATCATCACCCGCTGCTTCTGCCCGCCCGACAGCTCGTGCGGGTAGGCGCGGGCCGCCCGCGCGGGCAGCTCCACCTGGTCCAGCAGCGCCGACACCGAGCCGTCCACGCCGTGCAGCCGCATGGGCTCGGCTATCTGATCGCCCACCCGGTGCACCGGGTTCAACGCGTGCATCGCGCCCTGGAACACCACCGACGCCGCGGCCCACCGCACCGCCCGCAGCCGGCCCCACGACATGGTCTGCACGTCCTCGCCGTCGAGCAGCACCTGCCCCTCGACGCGGGCGTTGCGCGGCAGCAGCCGCAGCACCGACATGGCCACGGTCGACTTGCCGCAGCCCGACTCGCCGGCCAGCCCGAGCGTCTCCCCCGCCTGCAGGGCCAGCGACACCGACCGGACCGCCGTCACATCGCCCCGCGCGCCCCGGTAGTGCACGCTCAGGTCACGCAACTCCAGCAGGCTGCTCACCGCTCCCCCTTCAGCCGCGGGTTGAGCACCGTCTCCAGGGCCCGCCCGCACAGCGTGAACGCCAGCACCACGCACACCACGCCCAACCCCGGCGGGATGAGG
>NZ_JBFAAX010001002.1:0-1956 GCF_040639995.1 Actinosynnema sp. NPDC023658
CGCGGTGGCGAGTCTGTGGCCGTCCGGGCTGAACGCCAGCGCCGTCACCTACGTCGTGTGGCCGGTGATCGGTCCGCCGATCGGCGTGGCGCGCTCGGGCGCGGCGACGTCCCACAGCCGAACCGCGGAGTCCGCGCCCCCCGAGGCGAGCGTCCGCCCGTCCGGGCTGAACTCGATGCTGAAGACGGTCCCGGTGTGACCGGTGAGCGTGTGGACGGGGGAGGGGCGGGCCGGGTCGGTGACGTTCCACAGCAGGACGGTGCGGTCCACACCCCCCGCGGCCAGGGTGTGCCCGTCCGGGCTGAACGCCACCGTCTGCACCTGGAGGGAGAACCCGGTCAGCGGCTCGGCCAGCCGGGTGGGGCGGGCCGGGTCGGTGATGTCCCACAGCCGCACGGTCGCGTCGCCGCCGGACGTCGCGAGGACCCGTCCGTCCGGGCTGAACGCCACGTCCGTCACCGCGCCGTCGTGCACCTTCCACGGGCGGCCGAGCACGGTCGGGCTCTCCGGGTCAGCGACGTTCCAGAGCCTCAGCGTCTGGTCGTTCCCGACCGCGGCGAGGGTGTTCCCGTCCGGGCTGAACGCCACCGCGGTGACGTTCGCGGTGTGCCCGGTCATCGGCCGGCCCAGTTCGCGCGGTGGGTCGTCCGCCCGCCAGAGCCGCACGGTCGTGTCGGCCGACCCCGTGGCGAACACGCGGCCGTCCGGCCGGTACGCGATCGCGTTCACCAACGACGTGTGCCCGTCGAGCCACGTGCCCGGCAGGTCCCACACCTCGACCGAGCGGTCGTAGCCCGCGGTGACCAGGGTCGAGCCGCCGGGACCGAACAGCACCGACGACACGGCGCCGCTGTGGCCGCTGAGGGGCGGTCCGAGTGCGACCGGCCGGGTCGGCTCGGCCACGTTCCACAGCTGCGTGGTCGCGTCGCTGGCGCCGGTCGCGAGGATCCGCCCGTCCGGGCTGAACCGCAGCGCCATGATCATCCGGGCCGTGCCGCTCAGCAACTGGTTCGCGTACGTGGGCCGCGCGGGATCGGTGACGTTCCACAGTCGCGTGGTGGAGTCCGCGCTGCCGGTCGCGAGCGTGCGGCCGTCCGGGGTGAACGCCAGGGACAGCACGGGGTTGGCGTGCCCGGTGACCAGCGGCTCCGACGACGGCACCACGTGCGCGGGATCGGTGACGTTCCACAGCCGCACGCTCTGGTCGCGGGAGTTCCGCACGGGGCCCTGCGCCGTCACCAGGGTGTGGCCGTCGGGGCTGAACACCATCGCCGCCACGCTGCCGTCCTGCGTCAACGGCTCTCCCACGAGCGACGGGCGCGTCGGGTTGGTGACGTCCCACAGGCGGATCGTCCGGTCCAGCCCGCCGGTGGCCAGGACCCGGCCGTCCGGGCTGAACGCCGTGGTGAACACCGCGCCGTCGTGGCCGTCCAGGGGAGCGAGGGCCGCCGGGCGCGCGGGGTTCGACACGTCCCACAGCCGCGCGGACTTCGAGTCGGTGGTCGCGAGCACCCGGCCGTCGGGGCTGAACGCGACGGCCCACCCGATGTCGGGCAGTGGCAGCGGTTCAGCGATCGGCGCGGGGTGGTGCGGGTCGGTGAGGTCCCACAGCCGCACGGTCGAATCGGCCCCGATCGACGCGACCGTCCGCCCGTCGGGGGTGATCGCGAGCTGGTTGATGTTCTCGGTGTGGCCGGTCAACCTCGTGTACAGCGGGACCTGGCCGGCGGTGAGCAGGCGGGTGTAGGTGTCGTCGTTGGGGCGCATCCGGTGCGCCAGCAGGGACAGCTGCGCGGACAGGGAAGCGTCCGTGCCGCGGAGCTGGTCGGCCTCGGCCAGGACGCGGTTGTAGACCGCGGCGTCGCGCTGCTGCACGGCCTTGCCCTGCTGCTGGTAGGCGACCAGGGCCGCGGTCGACGCCGCGACGCTGAGCACGACGAGTGCCGCGCGGGCGAC
>NZ_JBFAAX010001003.1:0-1954 GCF_040639995.1 Actinosynnema sp. NPDC023658
ACTCGAAGCCCGCCCGCCCGCTACCGGTGCAGCAGGCCGCGGCGGTGGAACGCCTCGACCGACCCGACGGACAGGCCCCGCATCCCGAGCGGGAGCGCCTTCCACGGGGAGCGGGCCTCCTCCTCGCGTTCGAGCACCAGGACCGAACAGCCTCCGAGGGCCAGTTCGCAGGCCAGGAAGAGGCCGACCGGGCCCGCTCCCACGATCACCACGTCGTGCATGGCAGTTCTCCTTCGTTTCGAGCGCTTCGGTCGGGTCCGGGCGCTTCAGACGAACAGCGACAGGTCGAGGGAGTCCGCCAGCGCCCGGTAGCCCGCGTCGCTGCCGTGCGCGTCGCCGGCGTGGAAGCCGTCCCGGGTCCGGACGGGGTCGGCCGGGTCGCGCCAGACGGCGTCGAAGTCCAGCACCGCGTCGAAGGCGCCGCCGGTGCGGATCCAGGCGTTGACGGCCTGACGGGCGTCCTCGCCCTCCGGCGTGAACATGTCGTCGTTCCCGTAGGGGGTGAGGGTGGCGGCGTAGATCTTCACGCCGTGCCCGTGCGCGCGGGTGATCAGCTGGCGGTAGGCCGCGATGACGTCGTCCGCCGTCACCGGTCCGCCCGGGAACGCCGCGGTGAAGTCGGTGGGGAGGCCGTCGTCACCGCGCGGGGCGAAGGACACGGCGATGTCCCCGAGGCCTTCGGACACCACCACGTACCCCAGGCCCGGCGTCGCCAGCACGTCGCGGTCGAAGCGGGCCAGGGCCGCGGCGCCGAAGCCGTCGTTCAACACCCGGTTGCCGCTGATGCCCTGGTTGGAGACGTGGACGGCGGGGCCGCCGCGCTCGGTGAGGCGTTCGGCCAGGCGGTCCGTCCAGCGGCGGTGGGCGTTCGGGGTCGAGCCGAACCCGTCGGTGATGGAGTCGCCCAGCGCGACCACGACCGCGGCCGGACCGTCGGGCAGCACCTCCACCGCCGAGAGGAAGGCCTGGACCGGCAGGGACGTGGCGTTGCCCGGGAGGGCGGGGGAGGCCACGGCATTGCCCGGGATCGTCCAGGACGTCTGGACGCCCATGCCGTGACAGGTGCTGGTCTTCACCGGCTCCGGCAGGTGGAGGCTGACGGACAGCTCGGAGAGGGCGGGCAGGGGCAGGTCCACCGGGTCGCTGAGGATCGGTGCGCCCGCGGGGACCTTGGCGGTCGGACTGCCGGCGAAGGTCAGCACGCGGTCGGTGTCCGACCGCACCCCGCCGTCGGGGGTGGCGAGGCCGACCCGTGCCGCGCCGATGGTGAGGGCCTCGGTCCCGTACTCGTTGGTGAAGCGGACGCGCACCCGACGCCCGCCACCGCTGACGCGCACCACCTGGCGCAGCGTCACGTCGGTGAAGGAGTGGTCGAGCGCGGCGTCCGGCGCCTGGGGTGAGGTGCCCCAGGTGCGGACCCAGTTGTCGTCGGCGGTGTTCTTCGAGGTCATGGGTCGTCTCCGTGGTTCGTCGTGCGGTGGCGACGAAGACTGACCCGGGCCGCTCACACGGGGCGCACACGGCGCTGACACGGCGGCACGCGGCGCTGACGGCGGAGCGCCCTGGCTCCGGGACCGGAGTCCGCGTGCGCGAAGATCACGGCATGGACGGGGGTGCGCGGCTTCGGGTCACGCTGCTGGGCACCTTCCGGGTGGCCCGCGGTGACGCCGTCCTGCCCGTGGCGGGCGCGCGGTTGCAGGGTCTGGTCGTCCGGCTGGCGCTCGCCGGCGGGCGCGTGGTCGAGCAGGGCGCGCTGGTCGACGCGATCTGGGCCGAGGACCCGCCGGCCGGTCCGGCCCACGCGCTGCAAGCCCTGGTCTCACGGCTGCGCCGGGCCCTCGGCTCACCCGGTGACGTCGTGCAGGTCGCGGGCGGCTACCGGCTGGACGTGGAGGCCGCCGACGTGGACGCGCTGCGGTTCGAGCAGCTCGCCGCCGCCGGGCGCGACCGCCTG
>NZ_JBFAAX010001004.1:0-1954 GCF_040639995.1 Actinosynnema sp. NPDC023658
CTGACCGCGGTGGACGGCCGCGTGCACTGGGTGGGCAACGAGGTGGTCGACGCCACCCCGCTCACCGGCGTGCTGGACGCCGGCCGGACCCGCCCGTCCGTGCCGCAGGACGCGAAGGCCCTGGGTCTCGCGGGCACCCGCTCCGGCTGGCTCACCGGCGGTCGGCTGATCACCGCGGAGGCGACCCGATGATCACGTTCAGCCGGATCGACGGCACGCCGGTCTACTACTGGCGGTCCACCCGCGGCGACACGACGCTGCGCAACTGGCAGGCCACCCAGGAGTTCTACGACTCCCTGGTGCTCTGGATCCGCGACCTGCGGTCGTTGTCGTCGGCGTACGGCAGCATCACGTACCTGGTGTCGGCGGGCTTCTACGTGAACAAGCCCGGCGAGCACGGCACGGGCACGGCCATGGACCTCGACCACGTGCGGTGGAGCGGCGGTCAGACCTCCTCGCCGCTGGACCACGACCACGCGTCCGGCACGATCGCCACGCGCCGTCGTTACCTGGCGGTGGAAGCGGTGTGCCGGCGGCGGTTGCGGTACGTGCTGGACGGTTGGTACAACGCCGACCACGCCGACCACATCCACTCCGACTTCGGCGGCCTGCCGGTCCGCTGCGTGACGGGGTCCGAGAGCGACACGAAGTTCGTCCAGTCGCTGTGCAACAACTTCATGAGCTCGGGCCTGGACGTGGACGGCATCTGGGGTCCGAAGACCACCAGCGCGTTCACCGCCGCCAAGTCCAAGCTCGCCGTCACCGGTGACCCGCACACCAGCACCGCGGCGTGGCAGTCGTTCCTGTCCGCGGCGGCCCGGAAGGGGTTCGCCAACCAGGCGTTCTGACGCGCGTCCGCGTTCGAGGGGCCCGTGAGCCGTCGTCGGCTCGCGGGCCCTCGCGCGTCGGTGTCGATCACCGCCCGGATGATGGAGCCCGTATAGACGCCCCTGTCTACATTCGAACCTCCCTGATCGACGCCGGTGTCCAGCAGGAGGTGTCCGGATGAGCACTTCGGAACTCGACTTCGCACCCGTCCGGCCGGCCCCGGACGCCGAGGTCGAGGACGGGCGGACGATGGAGGGGTTGCGCGAGGAGCACGGCAGGCAGCGGTCGCGCATCGCCGCCGGGCGACCGGAAGCCGTGGCGCGGCAGCACAAGCTGGGCAAGCACACCGCCCGCGAACGGCTGGACCTGCTGCTCGACGTCGGGTCGTTCGTCGAGGTGGAGCTGTACCGACGCGGCACGACCGGCACGCACACCGACGGCGTGGTCGCCGGGTCCGGCACGGTCGACGGCCGCCGGGTGTTCGTCTACGCGCAGGACTTCACCATCTCCGGCGGCTCGCTGGGCGCGGCGCACGCGGCGAAGATCCAGAAGGTGATGGACCTCGCGGTCGCCACCGGCTCCCCCGTGGTCGGGCTCAACGACAGCGGCGGCGCCCGCATCCAGGAGGGCGTGCTCGCGCTGCACGGCTACGGCGGCATCTTCCAGCGCCAGGTCCGCGCCTCCGGTGTCGTGCCGCAGATCGCGGTCGTCCTCGGCCCGTCCGCCGGCGGTGCCGCCTACTCCCCCGCGCTGGCCGACTTCACGTTCATGGTCCGCGAGACCGCGCAGCTGTACCTGACCGGGCCCGACATCGTCGCGCAGGTGACCGGCGAGCGGGTCAGCCACGACGACCTCGGCGGCGCGGACGTCCACGGCTCGCGCTCCGGTGTGGCCTCGTTCGTGCACGACGACGAGAAGAGCTGCCTGGAGGGCGTGCGGGAGCTGCTGTCGTTCCTGCCGTCCAACAACCTGGAGTCGCCGCCGGCGCTGCCGTCCCGCGGCGCGGGCACCGACCGCAGGCCCCGGCTGGCCGAGGTCGTGCCCGTGGAGCCGAACAGGCCCTACGACATCCGGGCCGTGCTGGCCGAGATCGTCGACGACGGCGACCTCCATAGGCACGACTGGT
>NZ_JBFAAX010001005.1:0-1953 GCF_040639995.1 Actinosynnema sp. NPDC023658
GCTGCCACGAGTGCGCGTAGAGGTACCGCGGGTCGTACAGCGCGGCCCGGACCTCCTCGATGACGGCCCGTGCCTGCTCGGGGCTGTGGTCGGCCACCGTCACGTTCGGCGGGTTGAGGATCTCGACGCCCTCGGGGACGGGTTCGAGGAAGCGCAGGGTCGGCAGGCCGGTCAGCGGGTGCGGCTCGACCAGCGGCGAGACCACCAGGCCGCCGTAGTGGCTGATCTTCGGGTTGCGGTAGTGCAGCACCACGTCCCGCCAGCGCCGCACGGTCTCCGGGTCGGTGCCCGCGATGACGCGGGTGGTGTCGGTGAACAGGGTGCGCCCGCCCTCCGTCGCGGCCGGGGCGGTGAGGCAGTGGAAGATCTGGAACTCGGGGATCTGCTTGGCGTACATGCCGTCCCAGTGCATCGGCATGAAGCTGGTGTCGAACGCGTGGTCCTCGGGCTCCTCGTGGGCCAGCACGTCGAACACGGTGCCGAAGGACCACTCCAGGATCTCGCCCCACGAGTGCCCGTAGGCCTCCAGCGCGGCGCCGTCGGCGGGAGGGGTGAAGCCGCGCAGCACGACCAGGTGCTTCGCGCGCACGAGGGCCCGCACGTCCTCGACCGCGGGGGTGGTGAACGGCTGACCGGGTGTCCGGGCGGTCACCAGCGCGCCGAACGGCGTCAGCGGCTCGGTGTCCCAGGCGGTGTCCGAAGCGGTGGTAGCGGATGACATCTGTTCAGCCTTCCGGGTGTGGGGTGGTCTGGGCGGGCAGGACGTAGTGGGACGGGCGGCCGTGGCGCAGCACCAGCTGCCCGCCCGCGGTCTTGGCGGCGTGGTGCTTCATCAGCCGGAAGCGGCCCCGGTCCTCGACCGCCACGGCGTGCCACGGCGTGAGCCAGCGGTCGTCGTCGGCGTTGTCCTGGAGGAAGATTCCGAACTTCTCGTGGCCGCAGGGCTGCGGGTGGATGGACAGCCGGACCGCGTCGGGGTGGATGACGGCCAGCAGGTTGCCCCACGCCTGGCTGCGCCCGATCACCTCGTAGGCGCGCGTGCGGCTCTCCCGCTGCAGGGTCGTGTTGCTGCCCCGGAAGCCGGGGACCTTCCCGTCCTCGAACAGGAAGCGGGTGATGCCGCGGTACAGGCCGAGCGCCGGACCGCCGGCGCGCACCTCCGCCCGCAGCTCGTCCAGGTCCGGCGCGTGGTCAGCCCACAGCTTCTGGCGCATCCGCTCCGGTTCGGTGCCCGGGTAGACGTCGTCGAGGCTGTAGAGGCTGATGTGCTCGGTGCCCAGGCGGTCCAGGACGTTGGCCATCTCCTGCTGGTAGGCCGACACGTGCTCGTCCGGGATCCGCACCAGGTCGTTGAAGACGCGCCCGTCGGAGCAGATGATCAGCTGCGCGCCCGGCGGGTAGACCTCCCGGATGCGCGCGCAGAGCGTCTCCAGGAACGCGATGGACAGCTCCTCGGCGAGGTCCGGGAGGTGGCCCAGGACCTTGTCCGGGTTGGGTGACTTGGCGGGGAACGCGGGTAACAACATCGGTATGGCACGTCCGGCGCGGACGTGGACCTCGATCCTGCCGCGCTGGGTGTCGCGGCAGTGCGCGCAGCGGTCGTCGTGCGGGCTGTCCGGGTCGATCAGCAGCCTCTGGTGGGCCATCATCAGGTCGAGCACGGCGTCGACCGGCGCCGTGGCGCGGTGGGCGGACATGGAACTCCTTTTTCCCGAGCCTGTAAACGGCACGCGCACCCGAAATGTGCGGTCACCGTTTGTGCGTCACTTGGAATAACGGAGAGTGGAGCCCCCAGCGCTGGAAAGATGGCACCACAACATCACGCGAGGTAAGCGCGGCCGTCCGGCGGCAATGTCAGCTCCGCCACTATGTAACACGGCAATGCGGGCCGTCAACAGGGTTGGACAACTGCCGTACGGGTGCCCGGACCTACCGGCGAACGGCGGCCGGTCT
>NZ_JBFAAX010001006.1:0-1952 GCF_040639995.1 Actinosynnema sp. NPDC023658
TGCACAGGCCCAGCACGAGCAGCCCGCCGCCGGCCAGCTCGGTCACGCCGGTGACCCACGCCAGGATCCGCGCCTCGCGGAACCCGGCGGACTGGAGGTACTGGGCGAACCCGTCGATGCCGGGCCCGCCGAACAGGCCGAACACCTTCTGCAGGCCGTGCACGACGAACGCGCCGCCCAGCGCCAGCCGCAGCACCAGCAGGCCGATGTCGGGGCCCGCCGTCCAGCCGAACGGCCTGCGCTCTTCGTCGTCATCGAGGGTGTCGTAGTGCGTGGCGGGCTTGTCGTCCAGGTCCGCGACCGGCGTGTAGCCGGTCGTGTCGAAGGCGCTGGTGTCCTTGGTGAACGCGTCGTTGTGGATCGTCCGCGTGCCGTCGTCGAAGTGGTGAACTCCTCCGCCCACGCCACTCGTCGAGTAGAACCCGTCGTCGGAGTAGCCGCTCGAAGCCTTCGAGCGGTCGTCGTGAGTAGCCACGCACCCGCACGTTAGGAGGTTTGGACGACGTCCGCGAGCGTCCGTTCAGCCGCGCGGTTACACCCTAACGGCCTAATAATCGCCCTTGACGAGGTT
Source organism: Actinosynnema sp. NPDC023658 (assembly GCF_040639995.1). Classification (NCBI taxonomy): domain Bacteria; kingdom Bacillati; phylum Actinomycetota; class Actinomycetes; order Pseudonocardiales; family Pseudonocardiaceae; genus Actinosynnema; species Actinosynnema sp. NPDC023658. The sequence goes on from NZ_JBFAAX010001006.1 coordinate 572, forward strand.
CGCCGGCTGCTCGCCGCGGGCGAACCGGGCGACCTCGGCGGCCACCACGGCGTACGCGCGCTCGGCGTGACCGGTGCAGCTGCCGGCCACGTGCGGCGTGAGGAACAGGCCCGGCGCGGTCCACAGTGGATGGTCCGACGGCAGCGGCTCGGGGTCGGTCACGTCCAGCGCCGCGCGCAGCCGCCCCGACACGAGCTCGGCCAGCAGCGCGTCGGTGTCGACGACCGGGCCGCGCGCCGCGTTGACCAGGATCGCGCCGTCCTTCATCCGGGAGAGGAACTCCGCGTCGACCATCCCGGTGGTCTCCTCGGTCAGCGGCACCACGACCAGCACCGCGTCGAACCCGCCGAGCAGCTCGGGCAGCTCCGCCACGCCGTGCACGCCGGGCCGCGCCGTGCGGCCGACGAGGGTCGCGGTCGCGTCGAACGGCTCCAACCGGCGGCGGAACTGCTCGCCCAGGTCGCCCGCGCCGACCACGAGCACCTTCTTGTCCTGCAACGTGTCCGTGAGGTGGTAGTCCCAGCGCCGGTCCTGCCGGGCCCGCTCGAACACCGGGAAGTCGCGGTAGATCGCGAGCAGCGCGCCGATCGCCCACTCCGCCGTGCTACCGCCGTGCGCGCCGCGGCACGTCGACAGCACCACCCCGTCCGGGACGACGCCGATGAACCGCTCGGCCCCGGCCGACAGCAGCTGCACGAGCTTCAACGACGGCAGCTGCGCGAACACCTCCCGCGGGTCCGTGCCGGAGAGGAACTTCGGCACCAGGACCTCCGCCCCCTCGGCCTCGGCCGGCAGCGGCCGGCCCGGCTCGTAGCGGACGGGCCGCACACCCTCCACGTCGGACAGCACACGGACACCCAGGTCGTCGGGGACCAGAACGATGAGGCTCACGGCGTCGCACGTTACGGCACGCCCGCCGCCACGCGGCAGCACGACGTCTGCTGCGCGGACGCACGCGGACCGGGCTCGCGGATGCATGTAACTCCCGAGCGGCGCTGGACCCGACCGGGTGACGTGCCCCACTGGGGAGTCGGGCGGGATGGCTTCCCGACGAGTGCCCGGCCCGGTCGCCGCCCGTGCCGAACCCGCACTTCGCGCCGCCGGCGGTGGTGGACGGGCCGTCGCCGTGCGCCCGGCCGTCGACGGGGACGGAGCTGGACCGCTCACCCCGCGTTCACGACCCCGCGCCTAACCTGGAACGCGTGTCGCGACTGCGTGGAGTGCTGATCGGGTCGGCCCTGGGCCTGCTGGCCGCGGGCTGCGCGAGCTTCCCCGAGCAGCCGGGACTGTACGCCGACTACGCGGCGGTGCGCGGCGACTCGTCGGACAACCTGCCGAACACCCCCGGCGTCGGCCCGAAGACCATCGTGAAGCTGCTCAC
>NZ_JBFAAX010001007.1:0-1947 GCF_040639995.1 Actinosynnema sp. NPDC023658
GAGGTGCACGGTGGAGCCCGTGCGGCACGACGTGTCGTAGGGCAGTTCGAAGCCGCAGAGCGACCGTGCCGTGGCCTGGGAGGTCAGGCGGATGCGCAGGTCGGGCTCGGCGTCGGCGCCGATTCGCCGGAACGGGTGGTGGGTGGACCAGCCGCGGGGGTGTCGCAGGGCGTAGTCGACGACGGCGGCGAACGAGTCGTCGCCCTGGGGCAGGGTCACTCCGTCCTCGACTTCGACCGTGTAGGTGGTGCCCGGGGTGTTGCCGGGTTTCGGTGGCGGGACCACGTGCCAGGTGCCCGTGCCCTGTTCGGGGAACGCCGGGCCTGGTGGCAGGTCAGCGCCGGAGGAGCGCAGGGCGCCGGCCGGGACCGAGGCCGGGGACGGGGTGGGTAGGACACCGGAGGCCGGCCACGTCACGGTGGTGCCTGCCCCCGTTCCGATGTCGAGGGCGACCACTGCCGTCGCGGCGAGGCAGACGCCGGCCAGGTAGGGCACGAGCGGGACCGGCCTCATGCGGGCTCCAGGGCGGCGGGGTCGTAGGTGCACGCGGCGTTCCACAGGATGAACGACGGCGCTCCGGCGTCCTTGCTGGCCCGCACCTGGGCCTGCACCTCGCCCGGACCGTAGTTGTGGCCCAGCGAGAACGCCTGGAGCCACGGGATGACCGTCGCACCGCTGTCCTTGGTCATCCCGACGAAGTCCGCGACGGACGCCCGGACGATCTCGTACGGCTTGGCGTTCGGGTTGTCCACGCCGTACTCGCCCGGACCCCAGTGCGACGGGTAGACCATCGGCGCCACGTAGTCCACCTCCTTCGCGAGGGCGGGGATGTCCTGGGCCACGTCCTGCGGGCTGTGCGCGGCGATGCCGAACACCGACGCGCCCAGGTAGGCGCCCAGCGGGCGGATGGCGGCCCGGTTGTCCTTGAGGAAGTCCGCTATCGACTGCTCTGGGCTGGTGGCCAGGCCGGGGAACACCATCTGCCCGATCGGGCCGTCCGGCCGGCGCACGTAGTCGTAGAGGACGTCGTCGAACCCGAGGGACGCGGCCTCCTTGGCGAGCGCGATGTTGTACTCGCGGACCTCGGGGTTGGCGAAGTTGGTGAACGAGTACTGGCCGTAGTGCGCCGACCAGGGTGCGCCCGAGGTGTCCTGCGCCAGCCGGTCGCGCGCGCCCGCCTCCCACGAGGCCTTGCCCAGCACCGGGTCGCGGAACGCCACCAGCCTGCCGACCACCCGCAGCCCGAGGCCGTGCAGCTCGTCGACCACGGCGCGGGCGTCGTAGTAGTTGCGGGTGGCGCCGATCTGCCTGGCCAGCGGCACCTGGGAGTCGTAGCCGATCTCGCCGCTCTCGTCCTTGATGTCGAGCTGCACGGTGTCGATGCGGTGCTCGCGCGCCATCGCCAGCACCGGGTCCCGCAGCGACGCGGTCGCCCACGCGGCGGCGCTCATGTGCACGCCGCGCATGCCGGGGTGGGTGACCTTGACCGCGACGTCCTGGCTCTGCGCGTTGCCCGCGGCGTCCTTGGCCTCGACCTGGACGCTGTCCGGCACCGACGCGAGCGAGACCTCGAACCGGCCGTCCTGGAGCTTCGCGTCCTGGTCACCGACCCGCACCGAGTCCGCGCCCTCGGCGCTGCCCTTCACGGTCACCGGGCCGCGCGGCGACGCGGCCTCGACCGCGTCGACCTTCAGAGCCGGGGGAGTGGCGTCGACGGTGAACGCCCGCTCGACCTCCACGTCCGGCATCCACGGCAGCGGGTTGGCCGCCCGCACGGACAGCTTGTGGCTGCCCTCACCGAGCTTGACCCCGGTCAGCGTCATGCGACCGTCGGCGCGTCGCGCCTGCACGGGGATCGCGCGGTGCCGCGGGTACCGGGGATCGATGACTTCTCCCTGCGCAGGCGTCATGACTACGCCACCGTGGTGATCGACGCCGACACGGCGC
>NZ_JBFAAX010001008.1:0-1943 GCF_040639995.1 Actinosynnema sp. NPDC023658
GCGGCGGTGAGGCCGCCGACCTCGCGGCGGCGGCCGACCTCCGCCTCCTGGCCATGGCCGCCGGGCCGCTGCCCAGCCAGGTCCCCCACTTGTGCACCGGCCTGGCCTCGGTGTTGCGAGATCGGTTCGAACGCCACGGCGACATGACCGACCTCAGCACCGCGTTGACGGCCGCCCGCATGGCCGTGCGGGCCTGTGCCGACGACCCGGGTTCGCGGGGACGTTGCCTGGCGAACCTCAGCGGTGTCCACCGGACGCGCTTCGAGCGGACACGCCGTCCGAAGGACCTGCTGCGGGCGGTGCGCAGTGCCAGGGAAGCGGTGGCGGTGACCACAGCCGGCGCCCTCGAGTTCCCCAGTCGGCTGGGCACTCTCACCCTGGCCCTGTTGCGGGACTTCGGCCACCACCGCGACCGGCGACGCGTCGACGAGGCCATCGCGGTGAGCCGGAGCGCGGTGGCGGCCACCCACTCGGACCACCCGCAGCGCCCGGCGCTTCTGGCCAACGCCGCGAACGCGCTGCGCGCCCGATATGAGTGGACCGGCGATCTGGCCGACCTCGACGAGGCCGTCGCGCTCGCCCAGGAGTCCGTGGACACCTCTGGCGGGGACGACACCGGGCGCATGCGGCGGCGGGTCGTCCTAGCCACCGCCCGGTTGCGCCGGTTCGAGGGCATCGGCCGCCCGGATGACATCGATGAGGCTGTGGAGATCAGCAGGTCGGTGGTGGACTGGATGCTGCCGGACCACCCCCACCGCCCCGGCTTGCTCACCAACCTCTCGCTGGCGCTGTTCCGACGGTTCGAGGAGAACGGACGGGAACCGGATCTCACCGACTGCCTGCGGAACTGCGAGGAATCGCTCCGCGACACGGCGGAGGACGACCCCGAGGCCGCCCGGCGGTTGTCGCTGTTCGCCGTTGCGCTGCGGGAGCGGTTCCTGCTTACTGGCGTCGAAGCCGACCTGGATGCGGCGATCGCCGTCGCGGCTGCCGCGGTCTCGCGTACTCGGGACGGCGAGACGCAGTTTAACCTGGGCATGGCGCTGCGACTGCGGTATGAGCGCGACAAGGTCGCAGATGTCGACTCCGACCTCGTGCACGCCGCCGCCGTCGCCGCGTTCGAGGGTTGTGCGCGATCGACCGGGACGGCGCCGCTCGTCCGCGCCGCCGCCGTGGCGTACCTGGCTCGGTTGCACGGCGAGCGCCGCGACTGGCCGGCTGCCGACGCCTCGTACGAGGTGGCACTGGGTCTGCTGCCCGTGCTGACCGGGCGACAGCTCGGGTGGGACAGCAGGCACGCGCAACTCGGCCGACTGGCTGGTCTGGGTGTCGACGCGGCCGCGGTGGCGTTGCGCCAAGGCGACAAGGAACGGGCGTTGGCGATCTTGGAGGAGTCGCGTGGTGTCCTGCTCCGCCAGTCGATCGAGCAGCGTGGTGCCGCCGATGAGGTCCGACGGATCGCCCGCGACCTCCCCGACGAGGTCCGCGACCTCGCCGTCGCCCTCGCCGACGAGTTCGATCGCCTCTCCGCCTTGTTGAGCGCGGACACGGCGTCGAGCACCGAGTTCGACGTGGACCCGGCCTCGATGGCGGACCCCGCCGCCGCGCGCCGCGAGATCGCGGCCGGGTGGGAGCACGTGGTCGACCGGATTCGGCGAGAGGTGCCCGGCCTGGAGCGGTTCCGCGCGCCGCTGCGCTTTGACGACCTCGCGCCCGCCGCCGCTCAGGGACCGGTGGTCGTGGTCAACGTCTCCCGCTTCGGGTGCGACGCCCTCATCGTTCGGAAATCCGGTGTCCAGCTCGTTCCGCTGCCGGGCCTGGACCACGCCGAGGTCGCCGCCAGGGTCGAGCGGTTCGTCCGGGCGGTGGAGGCCGCCGACGGCGGCACCGACTCCGTCATGCACTCCACGCTCGATTGGCTCCGGAGGACGACTGCGGGCCCG
>NZ_JBFAAX010001009.1:0-1943 GCF_040639995.1 Actinosynnema sp. NPDC023658
AGCGCGGTGAGCCGACGCCCGCCCGGAACCGGTCGTGGCTCAGCGCGCTGAACCCACGCCCACCCGGAACGGGTCGTCCCGGTCCAGCTTCCCGGTGAACAGGCCCTGGAACAGGTTCAGCTTCTGCATGTTCGACGTGTCCTCGATGAACTCCAGGCCGCGCGCGTCGCGCACCAGCTTGTCCAGCTGCGGGTGGTCGAAGCGGGCGCCGACGCCGAAGAACTCGCAGGCCGCGCGGGTCGCGTCGAGGGCGAGCTGGGCCGCGCGGGCCTTCGCCGCGGACGCCAGGTAGCCGTCCGACGTGCGGGCGTCGACCGCGCGGGCGGCCAGGTGCACCAGCGCGCGTGCCGCCGTGATCCGCCTGCCCAGCTCGTCGAGCCGGTCGCGCTCGTCGCGGCGCAGCGCCGTGCGGTTGTCGCGGACGTACTCGTGCGCCGCCCGCGCGATGCCCAGCGCGATCGCCGCGACGCCCGGTCGCAGCAGGTTGAACGTCTGCACGAACGCCCACATGCCGCGCCGCGACGGCGAGAGGTGCCGTCCGACGAACCGGGACGCGGGCACGTGCACGTCGTCCATCGTGATGGCGCTGATCCGCGCGCCGCGCAGTCCGATGCTCTCCAGCGGGGTCGCGGAGAACCCGGGCGCTGGCGTCTCCACGAGGACCGCGTTGATGCCGAGCGGGCCGGAGCCCACGCGGGCGAACACCACCCCGAGCTGCGCCCGGCAGGCGTTCCCGACGTACCGCTTGCCGCCGGACAGCACCGCGCCGCCGTCGACCGGCGTCAACGTCGAGGTCAGGCCGCCCGCGTCGGACCCGCGGTCCGGCTCGGTGAGCGCGAAGAACGTCCAGAGGGGTTCCGCGAGCATCCGCCCGTAGAACCACTCCTTCTGCTCGCGGTCCGCGAGCAGGTCGACCAGGACGCCGGCCAGCAGGGGACCGGGCGAGGCGACCAGCATGCCGACGTCGGCGCAGGCCAGCTCCTCCATGATGATCGCCCGTTCGAGGGCCAGCGTGCCGTAGAACCGGTTGCCCGCGATCGGGATGGGCACGTTCCCGTACTCCGGCGGGATGCCCATCGTCGACAGGTACCGCACGGCGGGCAGGTCGAAGTGCTCGCGGATCAGCTCGGGGTCGCGGTCGAGGGCGAGGCCGAGGCGGCGGAAGTCCGCGCCCCACTCGCGCACCTGGTCGCGCAGCGCGACCAGGCGGTCGTCCAGCGCGGTCACGACTCCGCGTCCGCGGACTCGACGACCCCGGTGTGCGCGCCGCCCGGCCGCACGTAGGCCTCCGCGAGCAGCTCCGACACGTGCGCCACCTGACCGGGCCCGCCGACCAGGTAGCCGCTCGCGCCGAGCAGGTTCACCAACCACCGGTCGGCGGCGGTGATGCGGGCGTGCAGGTGGGCCAGGATCACGCCGGGCAGGTCGCCCGCGCCCATGCCGGTCAGGACCGCGCGCACCTCCAGGTGCTCGATCAGCCCGTCCGCGACGGTCGACTTCACCATCTGCTGCTGGAGCAGGGTGGTGCTGCCGGTGCGCCGGCCGTTCAGGTAGCGCATGCACGTCTCGCGCAGCGCCTCCGACAGCCCGAGCCTCAGCCACACCAGGCCCAGTGCCCAGGCGGATCGTCGGTCGGCCGGGACGGTGCTGGTCTCGCCGGGGTCCGCTTCTCTCAACCGAGGATCGAGAACACCGTTTCCGTACATGTCCGGGCCGACTTCACCCGATCGTGTACCGCGAGTCCGCAGGAGCACGACCGCGCCACCGGGCAGGTCGATCGTATCCACAGTGGACTCGTCCAGCGACGACCGGTCCACCAGCGTGCCGTCCACCCACACCCGGCCCGCCGACGCCGCGACCTCCTGCGGCACGACCGCGTGACCGCCCGGCCCGGCCGGCAGCGCACCGGGCGCCACCAGCGAGCCCAGCACGGTCAACGCGGG
>NZ_JBFAAX010001010.1:0-1940 GCF_040639995.1 Actinosynnema sp. NPDC023658
CCGGACGTGGTCGACGCGAGCCGGGCGTTCAAGGACCTCGGCTTCGACTCGCTGACGGCGGTGGAGCTGCGCAACCGGCTGGCCGCGGCCACCGGGTTGCCGCTGCCCGGCACGCTCATCTTCGACCACCCGACGCCGGACGCCCTCATCGCCCACCTGAGGGCCGAGGCTTCGGGGCTGCGACCGACCGACGTCGCGGTGGTCGCCGCCGGCACGACCGACGAGCCTATCGCCATTGTGGCGATGAGCTGTCGGTTCCCCGGCGGCGTCCGGTCGCCCGAGGACCTGTGGCGGCTGGTGGCCGAGGGGGTGGACGCCGTCTCGGAGTTCCCGGACAACCGGGGCTGGGACGTGGAGGCCCTGTACGACCCCGACCCGGAACGGGTGGGACGGGTCTACACCCGCGAAGGCGGTTTCCTGCACGACGCGGCGGACTTCGACCCGGACTTCTTCGGCATGTCGCCCCGCGAGGCGCTGGCCACCGACCCGCAGCAGCGACTGCTGCTGGAGATCGCGTGGGAGGCGTTCGAACGGGCGGGCATCGACCCCGGGTCGTTGCGCGGCACCGACACCGGCGTGTTCGCGGGAGTCATGTACGGCGACTACGGCTCCCGGCTGCACCAGGCCCCGACCGGTTTCGAGGGGCACCTGGCGGTCGGCAACACCGCCAGCGTCGCGTCCGGCCGGGTGGCCTACACCTTCGGCCTGGAGGGGCCGGCGGTCACCGTGGACACCGCCTGCTCCTCGTCGCTGGTCGCGCTGCACCTGGCCGCCCAGTCACTGCGCAACGGCGAGTGCTCACTGGCTTTGGCCGGTGGCGTGGCGGTGATGTCCACGCCGAACACGTTCCTGGAGTTCTCCCGCCAGCGCGGGCTTGCTCCGGACGGCCGCTGCAAGTCGTTCGCCGGCGCGGCCGACGGCACGGGCTGGGGCGAGGGGGCGGGTCTGCTGCTGCTGGAGAAGCTCTCCGACGCGCAGCGCAACGGACACCCGGTGCTCGCGATCGTCCGCGGCAGCGCGGTCAACCAGGACGGCGCCTCCAACGGCCTCACCGCACCCAACGGACCATCACAGCAACGAGTGATCCGCCAGGCACTGGCCAATGCACGACTGACCACTTCGGACGTCGACGCGGTCGAGGCGCACGGCACCGGCACGAAACTCGGAGACCCCATCGAGGCACAGGCGCTGCTGGCCACCTACGGACAGAACCGCGACCAACCACTCCTGCTCGGCTCCATCAAGTCCAACATCGGCCACACCCAAGCAGCCGCCGGCGCCGCAGGCATCATCAAAACCGTCATGGCCATGCACCACGGCCTACTACCCGCCACCCTCCACATCGACCAACCCACCCCCCACGTCGACTGGACCACCGGCGCAATCGAACTACTCACCCACCCACGCCAATGGCCCACCACACACCGACCACGACGAGCCGGCATCTCATCCTTCGGCATCAGCGGCACCAACGCCCACGTCATCCTGGAGCAGGCCGGGCAGCCGGAACCGGCGGTACCGGCCAGGCGGGGCGGCCCGGTACCGCTGGTGCTGTCGGCCCGCACCCCCGAGGCGCTGGCCGCGCGGACCGCCGACCTGCGGGCCTTCCTGGCCGCATCACCGGACGTCGACCTCACCGACGTCGCGCACACCCTCTGGGCGCACCGAGCGCGGTTCGGGCACCGGGCGGTGATCGTCGCGGACGACCCGACCGAGCTGACCGCCGAGCACACGGCGGTGGCCGGCACGGGCGGCACGGTGTTCGTGTTCCCAGGCCAGGGCTCGCAGTGGGCGGGCATGGCGCTGGAGCTGGTGGACGCCTTCCCGGTGTTCGCCGAGCGGATGGGCGAGTGCGCGGAGGCGCTGTCGGCGTTCGTGGACTGGTCGCTGTTCGACGTGCTGCGCGGGGACCCGGAGACCTTGGAGCGGGTCGACGTGGT
>NZ_JBFAAX010001011.1:0-1939 GCF_040639995.1 Actinosynnema sp. NPDC023658
GCGACGCGGCCGGGGGCGGCGCGCCGGCCACACCGGGCCCGGTCCGCCAGGGCGCTCGGGCGGGAGCCGTCCGGGCCGTCCGGCGGCGGGATCTCGCCCGAACCCCGCGGGATGAGGGTGGCCGGGACGACGGCGTGCGTCGGCGGGGACCGGTCGCCCTCGATCCGGGCGAAGATCAGCTCCGCCGCCTCGCGGCCAAGGGCGGGGACGTCCTGGCGCAGGACGGTGACGCCGGGTTCCAGCATGTCGGCCAGCGGGAAGTCGTCGAAGCCGATCAGGGCGACCCGCCGGTGCAGGTCCCGGTCGCGCAGCGCCCGCATCGCGCCGACGGTCACCAGGTTCTGCGCGGTGAACAGCGCGGTCGGCGGCTCGTCGAGGTCGAACAGGGCGGCGGTGGCGGCCTCTGCGGCGTCGGGACCGCGCAGGTCGATGCGGACCAGCTCCTCGCGCAGGGTCAACCCGGTGTGCGCGAGCCCTTCCAGGTAGCCGGTGTAGCGCTCCTGGCTCGTCCACAGGGTCTGCCGGTCGCCCAGGAAGGCGATGCGCCGGTGACCGAGGGCGGCGAGGCGGAGCACGGCTTCGCGGGAGCTGTCGCGGTTGGTGGTGGTGACGCTGTCCGTGCCGCCGAACGTGGGCGGCCGGTCCACCAGGACCATCGGCGTGCCCCGCTCGCGCTCCTGCTGCAACGCGTCCTGGTGGCCGCCGACGGCCATGACCACCATGCCGTCGACCCGGCGCGTGGCCAGCGAGATCAGCAGCTCGCGCTGGAGCTCCGGGTCGTCCTCGCTGCTGCCGGCCAGCACCAGCACGCCGTTCTGCCGCGCCCGGTCCTCCACCGCGCGCAGCAGCGCGGCGTCGAACGGGTTGGACAGGTCCTCGAACAGCACGCCGATGGTGGCGCTGCGCCGGTCGGAGCGGCGCAAGCTGCTGGCGGTCAGGTTGGGCCGGTAGCCGAGGCTGCGGGCGGCGGCGCGGACCCGTTCGACGACCTCGGGACCGGCGCCGGGCAGGTCGTTGATCACCCGTGACACCGTCTTCGTGCTGACCTTGGCCAGCGCGGCGACGTCCCGCATGGTCGGCTCCCGCCGCACGCCCCGTGGGTCCATTGCCCTCTGCTCCATCCCGAGTAACGCTTGCGTAACGCCGACTTGTCGTGGCTTGGACCACGAAGCTAGCGTCAACGATGACTTAATGAAAGTCCTCATTTCACCCGCCGTCCCCGCTGGGGGCGGAAGTTCAGGATCTTTCCTCCATATCCGCGTAACCAGGCCTGAATCGACGCTCCTGAGGTTCGACGGCCGGTTGCGTCAACGTTGACGTAGGAGAAGACATGACCGGACGGGCGCGATCGGGCGTCAGGCTGACGGCCCTGCTGTCGGCGTCGTTGCTGGCGTTGGCGACCGGGTGCGGGGACGGCGGTGACGCGGCCGGTGGCGACACGCTGGTCGGGTTGGTGACCAAGACCGACACGAACCCGTTCTTCGTGAAGATGAAGGAGGGGGCGCAGGCCGCGGCGGGTTCGACCGGGGCCAAGGTGCAGTCGTTCGCCGGCAAGCAGGACGGCGACAACCAGTCGCAGGTGGATGCGATCGAGAACCTGATCGGCGCCGGGGCCAAGGGGATCCTGCTGACGCCGAACGACTCGAAGGCGATCGTGCCGTCGGTGGACAAGGCCCGCCAGGCCGGGCTGCTGGTCATCGCGCTGGACACCCAGCTCGAACCCGCGGACGCCGCCGACGCGACCTTCGCCACCGACAACTACCAGGCCGGGCTGCTGATCGGGAAGTGGGCCAAGGCGAAGTTCGAGGCCGAGGGCAAGCAGGCGAAGATCGCGCTGCTGGACCTCAACCCGAACCAGGTGTCGGTGGACGTGCAGCGCGACCAGGGTTTCCTGGAGGGCTTCGGCGTCGACGTGCGGGACGAGAAGCGGATCGGTGAC
>NZ_JBFAAX010001012.1:0-1938 GCF_040639995.1 Actinosynnema sp. NPDC023658
GGACCGGTCGAGCGACGACGCGTCGGGCGGGTCGGCGGGAGGAGCGGTCGGCGGGTCCTAGTCGCGGCCCAGGACGGAGGTCGTCGAACGCCGACCCCGGCGTGCCTGCTCGGCTCCGCGCCGCCACACCTCCTCGGGCGGGTCGCACTGCTCCGGTTCCCGCGGGTCGCAGCCGGTCTCGGCGAACACCTGCCGCGCCTGCCGGTCCAGCTCCTCCGCCACCTCCTGCTCGTCCAGCCGCCGGTGGACGCCCGCGAGCACGGCCAGCGCCCGGCCCTCGTGCAGCCGGAAGCCGCTGCGCCGCGCGTTGGCCAGCGCCTGGTCGGCGTGGCCGAGGGCCGCGTGGTGGTCGTCCCGGCTGACCTTGGCCAGCCCGATCAGGGCGTCGACCTCGGCCTGCTCGTGGCCGATCTGCCGGGCCAGCGCCAGCGCGCGGACGAAGTGGCGCGACGCCGGACCGCCCCGGCCCCTGGTGTGCTCGACGTTGCCCAGCACGTTGAGGCAGTTCACCTCGACCGCCTGGAACTGCACGCTGGTGGACAGCTCCAGAGAGCGCCGGGCGTGCCGTTCCGCGTCCTCCAGCCGGTACGCGCGGGCGTGCGTCATCGCCAGCCCGAAGTGCGCGACCGACTGGAGGTTGATCGCGCTGAGCCGCTCGCTGATCTCCAACCCCTGCCGCAGGTTCTCCGCGGCCTCGTCCAGCAGCCCGCGCTCGCACTGCACCAGGCCCAGGCGGGCCAGCAGGTCGGGCGCGACGTTGGGCAGCGGCACCTCCCGGCACACCTCCAGCGACCGGGTGAGGTAGTCGGCCGAGCGCCGCAGGTCGCCGCGCGCGTGGTGCAGCACGCCGAGGTTGCGCAGGGTCTCCATCACGACCCGCCGCACGCCCCGCTCCTCGACGATGGCCAGCGCCTCCTCCAGCAGCGGCACCGCGTCGTCCAGCCGGCCGTGGTTCTTGTGCAGGTGCAGCATGGCCACCGCGTTGAGGGCGACCGCCTCGAAGTCGCCTGCGCCGACCGTCCTGAAGTGCTGCAACGCGCTGCGGAAGTGGGTGATCGCACTGGTGCTGTCGGCCAGGAAGTACGCCGTCACCAGACCCATGCCCAGTTCCGTGACCCCGGACGCGTACGTGTCGCCGTGCCCCGTCGCCGCGTGCAGCGCGGCGCGCGCGGTGACGAGCCAGTCGTCGTAGTGGCGGTCGATGGAGAAGTAGCCGACGAGGGTGTCCGCGAGCAGCCAGCTGTAGGGCCGCAGCGGTCCGTCGGCGGCGCGCACGATCATCGCCACCAGGTTCGGCCGCTCGGCCTTGAGCCACGCCAACGCCTGCTGCGGTTCGGCGAACGACCCGGTCCGCTCCGGCTGGATCGGCTCCGGCAGCGGGATGTGGATGAACCACGGGCAGCACATGCGCTGTGCGGCGTTGGCCGTGTGCAGGTACCAGTCGTACAGCCGGCGCAGCGCGCGTTCCCGGTCGGCCTCGGTGTCCTCGACGTCGGCGCGTTCGGCGGCGTAGAGCCGCAGCAGGTCGTGGAACCGGAACCGGCCCACGCCCAGCGGCTCGACCAGGTGCGCGTCCGCCAGTCCGTTGAGCAGCCGTTCGGCTTCCTCGTCGTCCACGTCGGCCAGCTGGGCCGCCAGCGGGACGGTCAGCTCCGGGCCGGGCGCGAGCCCCAGCAGCCGGAAGAGCCTGCGCAGCGCGTCCGGCAGCGTGCGGTAGGACAGGTCGAACGCCGCCCGGACCGCCGTGCGCGACTCGTAGCCCGCGGCGAGCTTGCCCAGCAGGTTGCCCCGGCGCAGCTCGGCCACGTACTCGGTGTTGGTGCGCGTGGGCCGGCCGGCCAGGTTCGCCGCCGCGACCCGCAGCGCGAGCGGGAGGCACGCGCACAGCCGGGCGACCTCGGTGGCCGCCTCCGGCTCGGCCCGGACCCGGTCGTCACC